>NZ_JBHTTU010000008.1:84607-122490 GCF_042794375.1 Kitasatospora sp. NPDC056531
GGCTATCTTGGCGGGTGGTGTTGGTGGGGCGGTTGGGTGCCCAGCCCGTGGCTGACCATGGCCGTGCGGCTGGGGGGCTGGACGGCGAGCGCGCCCCCCCCCCCCGCAGCCGTGCCACCGCGCGTCTGACGTAGAGTCGGCCCTCGGGATTGCCCCGCCCATCGTCTGACGTCGGCCGAGTCGAGGAGACCCCTGGTGACCACGGACACCGTCCCCGTGCCGGAACTGGCCCCCGAGGCCGTCGAGCAGTGGCGGGCCGAGGAGGCCCAGCTGGTCGACCTGCTGGCCCGCGCCCAGCGCGGCGTCGGCGGCATCGCCGCCTTCCGGCTCGGCCCGACCCCGACCGTGCTGGTCACCGACCCGGCCGCGGTGCAGCACGTGCTCGGCCGCCACCCCGACCGGTACGTCAAGCGCTCGCACCGGGCCCGGATGCTGGTCGGCGACGGCGTGCTCTCCGCCACCGGCGACGCCTGGAAGCGCCAACGGCGGTTGCTGCAGTCACAGTTCACCGGAACGGGCATGCGCCGCTACGAACAGCGGATCGCCGCCGCGGCGCGACGCACCGCCGACCGCTGGGAGGGCTACCGGCGCAGCGGGGAGACCTTCGACGTGGGCGAGGAGATGCGCGGCTTCGCCCTGGACACCGCCTGGCGGGCGCTCACCGGACTGCCGCTGGACGACCGGACCGACCGCGAACTGCGGGCAGTGGAAAGGGTGGTGGCCGCGATGCCGACCCTGCCGACCAACGCGGCGGACGCCCGGGACGCGGTCGCGCTGGACCTCGCCCGAATCGACGCCGTCGCGCAGGCCGCGATCGAGACGGCACGCACCGCGGACTCCGCGGAACCGGGCGTGCTCCGCGTCCTGCTCGACGCCGCCGACCAGCACCCCGAGTACACCGACCGGTTGATCCGCGACGAGCTGATCACCCTGCTGGTCGCCGGCCACGAGACCACCGCCACCACGCTCACCTGGCTGTTCCTGCTGCTCGACGACAACCCGGGCGCCCGCGGCGCCGACCCGCAGGCGCTGGTCAGCGAGACCCTCCGGCTCTACCCCGCCGCCTGGCTGCTCCCCCGGCACGCCGTCGAGGACGACGTGATCGCCGGGCACCGGATCGCCGCCGGAACGGACGTGCTGGTCTGCCCGTACCTCACCCACCGCGACCCGGCCCTGTGGCCCGACCCGGAGCGCTTCGACCCGGCGCGGTTCGCCCCTGGTGCGGACCGCCCCGGCCAGCTCGGCGCCTACCTGCCCTTCGGCCTGGGCGCCCGCGCCTGCCTGGGCACCCAGTTCGCCGTGCGGGAGACCACGGCGCTGCTGGAACTGCTGCTCCCGCTGGGCGAATTGGAGTTCCGCTCCCGGCCGGCCGGGGCCGCCTACAGCATCACGGTACGCCCGGACGGCCCGACGCCGGCGGTGCTGCGCTGAGCCTGCGGGCGGGGCACGACGGCCCGGGTCCGCGCCGGGCCGAAGAAAGTCCGCGCGCCGAAGAAGATCCGCGCCGGGCTGTCACACACCCGCGCCGGGATCCGTCGGGTCAGTGAAAGCACCGCTGCTCCCGAAGCTCCCGAGAGGAACACCACGATGACCACCCACTCGACCACTGGCCGCTCGATCACCGCCGAGATCCCGCTGCGCCCCCGCCTCGCCACCGACCCGGGCGAGCTCGTCCCCGAACTCGCCGAGGTGTCGGCCGCGTTGTTCAAGGCCGTCGGCAACCGCTCGATCCCGCGCGCCACCATCAGCCTGGTCCAGCTGCGGGCCGGCCAGATCGCCGGCAGCACCTACTTGACCGTCCTGCACACCGGGTTCCTGCGCAAGGCCGGCGAGTCCGAGGAGCGCATCGCCTCGGTCGCCGCCTGGCAGGACTCCCCGTACTTCACCGCCCCCGAGCGCGCCGCCCTCGCCCTGGTCGAGGCCACGCTCCAGCCCAACCCGCACGGCGAGCGCGTCTGCGACGAGCTGTACGCCGAAGTCGCCTCCCACTACGACGAGAAGGCACTCGCCACGCTCGCCCTCGCCATCGGCCAGGTGAACTTCTTCACCGCCATCGCGCTCATCGCCAAGCCCGTCCCCGGCCGGTCCTTCACCGACCCCTGGGCCTGACCCGCCACCGCCCCATCCCCGGCCCGCCGAGCCCCTCGCCCGGCGGGCCGGTCGGCGTTCCGCGCCCCAACGGCTCTGCCCCGTCCCGCAGTTCGTCCGGGATGCCCGGGGACGCCGCGGGTCGGGGCGCGGGACGGCATCCCACCGTCCCCAGGCGGTCCGCGCCGATGGCGATCGCCCCCGGTCCTGACGCAGGCTGGCGATCGCCGACGGAACGTCAGATCCGGTCGGCGTAAGGCACCTTCAATCGATTCGAGGAGCCACCATGTTCAAGAAGACCATCGCCGCGCTCGCCGTCGCCGCGAGCGTCGTCGTCGGCGCGGGCGTCGTCGCCCCGGCCGCCGAGGCCGCGCCGGCCGGCTGCAACGCGGGCGGCCTCTGTGTGTACTGGGGCTCGAACTACAGCGGCAGCGTCCAGACCGTCTACCAGGACAACAACGACCTGAGCATGTACTCCAACTTCAACGACAGCCTCGGCGGCTCGGCGTTCAACAACGGCAACAGCTGCAACGTCGTCGTCTACACCCAGAAGAACGCCCAGGGCACGGGCTGGATCCTCTACCGCGGCACGGGCTGGACGCAGATCTACAGCAACGTGCCCCAGATCCTCTCCAACCGCTGGTGCACGGTCTGATCCAGCGATGAAGACCAGGATCACCCTCGCCCTCGCGGCGGTCCTCCTGGGCCTCGGGGGCGCCGGAGGGTCCTCGTCCCGCGGCACCCCCCCCCCCCCGGACCCACCCCCCCTCCGCAGCCCCTCGTCGCGGTGCCGCGGGTGGAAGCGCACCGAGTCCACCCCGCGCGGCCACAGCTGCACCCGCGGCACCCCGTGCGCGGTGAGGTCCTGCGCGGCCGGGGTGGACGGCGCCAGGGTGCGGGCGGCCGCCCGGTGCACGGCCCGGATCCGCCGCCAGGCGGCGGCCTCCCCGAGCCCCCGTCCGGCCCGGTAGGCGTGCGCGTACCCGGCCAGGTCGGTCTGGTACACGGCGACGGCGGGCACCCCGAGCCGCGCCGCGACCTGCATTCCCCGCGCGCCCAGCACGAACGGGCTGGCCAGGTGCACGATGTCCGGCCGGTGCCCGGCGACGGCGGCGGTCAGCTGCCGGCTCGGCAGCGCGATCCGCACCTGCGGGTACCCCGGCAGCGGCATCGAGGGGATCCGCACCACGGGGATCCGCTCCGCCTCGGCGCCGGAACCGAAGGTCTGCGGCGGGCACTGGGCACCCCGCGTCGGCGCGGGGGTGACGACGAGGGGTTGGTGGCCCCGGCGGACCAGGTGCTCGGCCGTCCGCAGCACGCTGTGGGCGACTCCGTTGACCTCGGGCGGGAAGGATTCGGTGACGATGACGACGCGCATGCCAGTGTTCTGTCCGCGCCCGGCATGCTTCCGGCCAAAGGGATCTGTCGTACAAACGAACGCGGGTCGGCGATTTGCACCACCGACCCGCGTGTTCAGCGCAGTGTCACCTCAGGCAGACCCGGCCGCCTCCTTGAGCTCCGCGTACGGCGCGAGCTTGCGGATCGACTCGATGCTCTTCAGGCAGTCGTCCTTGCTCTCGTAAGGGTCGCCGGTCACCACGACCGACCCGTTGCTCGCCTTGAGACGGAACCGGTGCATCCCGCTCTCGTCCTTGTACAGCTCGAACTTCCCGGCCATGTCAGTGGAGACCTTTCGCTTGAGTGACCCCCTGGCTCCGGACTGTAGGCGCTGGCCCGGCGCCCCGCCGCCCGGCCGGGCCGTTCGGGTCAGGAAGCAGCAGTGGCAGCAGTGGCCGCAGCGGCGTCAGTGGCGTCGGAGCCGTCGGAGGCGTCCCCCGTCGGGCCGTCGGCCCGGCGGCGGCCGGCGAGCCAGACGTAGACCAGGATGCCGGCGAAGAGGAAGAGGACGCCCTGGTAGACGGCGGCGTAGCCGGCGCCGGCGAGGAGCCAGATGGAGAAGGCGAAGGCGCCGAGGCCGAGGACGGCGTCGCGGACCAGGTGAGCGGTGTCGACCTTGTCGGTCGCGCCGCGGACCAGCCAGTAGAGCTGGGCGGCGGTGGAGAGCAGGTACGGGACGACCGCGGTGAAGGTGGTGACCAGCACCAGCATGTCGAACGCGCCCTTGGCACCGCTGGCGAAGTTGGCGACGGTCAGCACCGAGGCCAGGCCCACGCTGACGATCACGCCGAAGGTCGGTACGCCGCGCTTCTCCTTGCCGAAGGCGGCCGGGAACAGGCCGTCCTTGGCGGCCGCGTACGGCGCCTGGGCGGCCAGCAGGGTCCAGCCGTTGAGCGCGCCGGTCATCGAGATCAGCGCGGCGACGGCGATCACCGTGCCGCCCCAGGTGCCGCCGAACATGGCGTTCATGGCGTCCGAGAAGGGCGCGGCGGAGTTGACCAGCTGCGCGTGCGTGACGGTGCCGAACACCGCGAGCGTGCCCAGCAGGTAGACCACGGCCGCGCCGGCGGTGCCCAGCACGCTGGCCCGGCCGACGTTGCGCTCCGGGTCACGGACCTGACCGGCGCTCATCGCGGCCGACTCCACGCCCAGGTAGCTGAACAGCAGGATCGCCGCGGCGGCGGTCATGCCGCCCATCCAGCCCTGGCCGTTGCCGTCGAAGGGCCCGAGGTTCTTCGGGTCGAAGAAGAACAGGCCGCCCACCGCGACCAGCGCCAGCGGGATGAACTTCAGGACGGTGGAGACGAGTTGGACCGCCCCGACGTACTTCGTACCGGCCAGGTTGGCCAGCGCGGGCAGCCACTGGAAGGCCAGCGCGGCGGTGATCTCCAGCGCGGTGTTGTGGCCGACCGGCAGCAGCACGTCCAGGTAGCCGACGGCGGCCACGGCGAGCGCGGCGTTGCTGACCCACGTGGTGATCCAGTACGACCAGGCAGACAGGAAGCCGGCGAAGTCCCCGAAGGCCTCGCGGGCGTAGACGTACGGCCCACCGGTGCGCGGGTTGCGGCGGGCCAGCTGCCCGAAGACCAGGGCCAGCGCGATCGCGCCCACGGTGAGGACGACGAAGGCGAGCAGGCTGACCGTCCCGAACGGCGCCACGGCGGCCGGGATCATGAAGATGCCGCCGCCGATGATGTTGCCCATCACCAGGGCGGTGGCGGTCGGCAGCCCGAAGCGGCCGTTCTTCGAGGGTCTCGCATCGACCGTGTCCGGCCCGGCTGGATCAGGGCTGGCCGGGCCGCTCGGTCGGGTCGCCTGCCGGGGTTCGGCGGGGCTGGTCTGCATGAGGGTGGTGCGCCTTTCGTGGTCCTGCTCGCGCTCGGTGGAGCGACCGTTCATGCTCGGACCGGGCGGTACCTTGCACCAAATCGATGGGATTTGTTCGTCCGGCCCGCCGGATCACCGCAAGACTTACGGCCGTACGCCGGTCGGACGGGCGCTCGTCCGGTGCCCCTCGTGAGGCCCTTCGGCCCGGAACGGGGTAGTTCGGCCGGGCGGGGGAGATGTGTCACCCGGATGCCCCAGAGCGGTTGCGGCGCGCGCCCGCCGGTGCGTGTTCGTGTGCCAACCTTGGCGCGGCGCCTCCCGGTGGGGCGCGGCCCGGTCCGCCGGGCGGTCGAACTGGCCGTTCGGAGACGCGGGTTGAGGGCAAGAGACGAACCAGACGAACCAAAAGGACATCAGATGTCGCTTCGTGGGAAGATCCGCAAGCTCGCCGTGATCGCCGTGGTGACGGGTGCCGCCATCGCGGCCGCGCCGACCTCGGCGATGGCGGGGGGCCACACGTCGGAGCAGTCGTCCTCGCAGAGCCTGGAGGCCGGCTCCGCGGGCGTCGGCCTGTTCGGCCCGCACGCCCACTGGTTCAACTTCCACGAGCACAGCGACAGCGAGAGCGACTGCGGCTGCTGATCCCGCTGAACTCCGAGCCCGGAGGCCGCCCGTCGGCCCCCGGGCTCACGGCTGTCCGCTCGACAGCGGATCGGGGGCAGCGGCCGAACGGGGCGGCCGCCCCGGCCACTACGCGGCTTCAGGCCCGGACCGCCGCCCGTTCGCGCAGCTCCTTCAGCACCGCGATGTCCAGTGCGTGCCCGGTGCCGTCCCCGCCGTGCCTGCGGTCCGGGGTCTCCACCAGCAGCGGCACCCCGGCCGTCTCCGGGTGTTCGAACAGCTCCCGGAACGGCTCCGCGCCGATCATCCCCGCACCGATGTTGGCGTGCCGGTCCTTGCGGGCGCCCACCACGTCCTCCGAGTCGTTGGCGTGGATCAGCCGCAGCCGGCCGGGACCGGCGGCCGAGGCCAGCGCGTCCAGTGCGGCCGACACCCCGCCGGGTACGGCCAGGTCGTGCCCGGCGGCGAAGGCGTGGCAGGTGTCCAGGCAGACGCCCACCCTGGGGTGCCCGTCCAGCGCCTCGACGTACTCGGCCAGCTCCTCCAGCCGGGAGCAGAGCGAGCTGCCCTGACCGGCGGTGGGCTCCAGCAGCAGCCGGGGCGCGTCCTCGCCGAGCGCGTCCAGCTCGTCCAGCAGTGGCCGGACGTCTGCCCGGACCTGGGCCATCGCCTCGGCCCGGCGCGAGCCGCCGCCGGGCGCCGTGCCGACCGCCGAGCCGGTGTGCAGGACGACACCGAGCGCGCCGATCGCGCGGCCACGGCGCAGCGAGTGCCGCAGCGAGTTCGCCGAGCGCTCACGGGTGGTCGGATTGTCCGATCCGAAGTTGATCAGGTACGGCGCGTGCACCCACGCCGGGATGCCCTGCTCGGCACAGGCGGTGCGGAACTCCTCGTCCTGCGCCGGATTGCCCGGGGGAGTGGCCCAGCCGCGCGGGTTGGCCACGAACACCTGCACCGTCTCCGCGCCCACCTTCCGCGCGTACGCCAGTCCCGTCCCGGCCAGGCCGCGGGCGGCCACCGGGACGTGGGCGCCGATCGGGTTGCGGACGGTGGCGACGGACGGTGCGGACGCGGTGCTCATGACCCCGAGGATGTCACGGGCCCCGACCGGGCCGGTTCGCGGCCCGACCCCCGGCGGTCATGCACGCCACGCCGGAGCGTCCCACCGGTGGCCGACGCCCCGTCAGCCCCGCAGCCCAGCCCTGGTGGCGGGCCCAACCGGGTGCCCATACCGTCGATTCGGCCGTATCCACCGACCGTCACCACCCGCACACACCGCGTCAGACGCACCACTCGGACCAACTCCCCGAGGTCCCCCGAGCACCCCGCACCCCGCCACACCACGCGCGCCGAAAGACAGGTCACCACTCATGCCCACGCGTCGGGTCCACCACCTCGCCGCGGCCACCGCCGCCGCCACCGCCCTGACCACCGCCCTCGCCACCCTGGCCGCCGCCCCCGCGGCCCAGGCCTCGGGCGGTGCCCTGCACCTCGTCCAGCCGGGCGAATCGATTCAGCGGGCCGTCGACGCCGCGAAGCCCGGCGACACCGTCCAGCTGCTCCCGGGTACCTACCGTGGCAGCGTCCGCATCGCCACCCCGGACCTGACCCTGCGCGGCGCCGGCGCCCTCAGCGTGATCACCCCCGGGGACGGTACGGAGAACGCCTGCGCCACCGCCGGGCACGGCGTCTGCGTGGTCGGCACCGAGCAGGCCCCGCTGCCCGGTGTCACCATCGAGTCCCTCGCCGTCACCGGCTTCCGCAAGAACGGCATCGACGCCAGCGGCACCACCCGCCTGACCGTCCGCGCCACCTACGTCCACGACAACGCCCAGCAGGGCATCAGCCAGGAGATCTCCACCAAGGCCGCCATCATCGGCAACCGCTCGATCGACAACGGCCAGTCCGGCGTCTTCCTCGCCAACTACGCCTACCGCGAGGGCGGCGCGCCCGACACCGGGGGCACCGTCGTCCAGGGCAACGAGGTCACCGGGAACCGGGTCGGCGTCACCGTCCGCCGGCTGCGCGTGGTGACCGTCGAGGGCAACGAGATCAGCGGCAACTGCGCCGGCGTCTTCGTGGTCGGCGACGAGGGTGTGCCCCGCGCCGGGGACCTGGACGTCCGGCACAACCGGGTGGTCGCCAACAACAAGTTCTGCCCGGCCAACCCGCGGCTGGGCGCCATCCAGGGCGCCGGCATCGTGCTCACCGGCACCGAGGACACCCGGGTGACCGACAACGAGGTCCACGACAACGTCGGCACCTCGGACTTCTCCGGCGGCATCGTCCTCTTCAAGAGCGTCGTCGGCATCCCCAACACCCGGGCGACCATCGCCGACAACCGCCTGAGCGGCAACGGCCCGGCCGACCTCGCCGACCGTGACACCGGCACCGACAACACCTACAGCCGCAACACCTGCTCGCTCTCCCAGCCGTCCGGCCGCTGCTGAGCCCCGCACACCCGAGCGCCCGCAGACCCGAGCTCCACATACCCACAGGGACCGCCAATGACCACCGCACCCACCAACGCCACCCCACAGGCCGCGATGCGCCTGCGCGAGCTCGTCTTCGGCGCCGCCTGCGCCGCCGCCGTCCGTGCGGCCGCCCGGCTCGGCCTCGCCGACGCGCTCGGCGACACCCCGGCCGGCGTCACCGAACTCGCGGACAGGCTCGACACCGAACCCCGCCAGCTGCGCCGCCTGCTGCGCGCGCTCACCTGCTACGGGATCTTCGCGGAGACCTCCGAGGACCGCTTCGAGCACACCGAGATGTCCCGCCTGCTGCGCGAGGACGCCCCGAACTCGCTGCGCTACATCTCCCTCTGGTGCACCGAGCCGTGGACCTGGGAGGCCTGGCCGAAGCTGGACGAAGCGGTCCGCTCCGGCCGCAACGTCTTCCCCGACCTGTTCGGCAAGGAGTTCTTCGACTACCTGCACAGCGACGCGGGGGACTCGGCCAAGGTCTTCGACAAGGCGATGACCACCTCCAGCCGGCAGTCCGCCCAGGACTTCGCCGACTACCTGGACCTCACCGGTATCGATTCGGTCGCGGACATCGGCGGTGGCCAGGGCCACGTGCTGGTCAGCCTGCTGGAGAAGCACCCGGCCCTGCACGGCACCCTGCTCGACCTGCCCAAGGTGGTGGCCGGCGCCGACTCCCGGCTGCAGGACGGCGGCGCCTTCTCCACCCGCGCCCGCCTGGTGCCGGGCGACTGCCGGGTGGAGATCCCGGTCCGCGCCGACCTCTACATCATCAAGAACATCCTGGAGTGGGACGACGAGAGCACCCGCCGCACACTCGCCAACGTCGTCGCCGTGGCCCGCCCCGGCGCCCGGGTCGTCGTGGTGGAGAACCTGGTCGACAACAGCCCGTCGATGCGGTTCACCACCGCGATGGACCTGATGCTGATGCTCAACGTCGGCGGCGCCAAGCACTCCGAGGAGAGCATGGTCGGCCTGATGGCGGAGGCCGGCCTGGACGTCACCGCCGTCCGCCCGGTCAACCCCTACCTGCACGCCTTCGAGTCCGTCGTCCGCGGCTGACCCGAAACCCCGACGGCCGCTGCTCCCCGACTCTCCGGGGAACAGCGGCCGTCGGTCTTGCCGGCGGGCCCGCGCGCTCGGGCCTTGTGCGCTCAGGCCTTGTGCGAGGACTCCAGGTGGGCGAAGACCACCACGTTGTCCAGGTAGTCCTTCCGTTGCTTGTCGTAGGCGCCGCCGCAGGTGATCAGTCGCAGTTGGGCGTCCGGAGTCTTCCCGTACACCTTCTGGTCCGGGAAGGCGTTCTTGGCGAAGGTCTCCACCGAGTCGACGGAGAACACCGCGACCGTGCCGTCCGCCCGGCTCACCTCGACCTTGTTGCCCGGCCTCAGCAGGCTCAGCAGCAGGAACACCGCCGGGCCCTTGGTGGTGTCGACGTGGCCGGCGACGACCGCGCTGCCGCGCGCGCCCGGGGTGACCCCGTCCCGGTACCAGCCGACCAGGTTCTTGTCGTCCGGCGGCGGGGCGTTGAGCTGGCCGGCCGGGTTGAGGGTGAGTTCGGTGAACGGCGCGTCCACCGCGATCTGCGGGATCCGCAGCCGGGTCGGCTTGGACGGCTTCAGCGCCGGCGCGGCGCCCGGTGCGGCCGCCGGGGCGCCCTTCGAGGCCGCGGTGGCGGATGCCGACGGCGCCGGGGCGGCGGGTGCGGCGGGTGCGGCGGGTGCGGCGGCCGCCGGGGGGGCGGCCTGCCCGGCGGCCGAGTCGCCGCTCGGCCGGGGAGCCACCGAGTTGTAGATCAGCAGCAGGCCGACCGCTGCCGCTCCCATGGCCGTGCGCAGCAGCCGGGGCATTCCGGAGCCGGGACCGCCCGTCATTCCTGTCCTCCGCTCGAAGTTCCGCTGGAACCATCGGAACCGCCTGGGCCTGTTCCGCAATGACCCGCCGCCTCCGCGCGCCCCACCCCGGCCGGGGGAGGCGCCCAGAGGCGGCGGTGGCAGGCTCAGACGGTGGCCGCGCCGGACGTGCGGCGGCCGCGGCGCAGCGCGTAGGCGCCGGCCCCCAGGCCGCCGAGCAGCAGCACCGCGCCGGAGGCCAGGCCGCCGCCGGACAGCGCCAGACCGCCACCGCCGGTGTGCACGCCGCCGTGCGGGGACTTGTGGTCCTCACCCCGGCCTTCGTTGCCTCGGCCTTCGTTGCCGTGGCCTTCGTTGCCTCGGCCTTCGTTGCCGTGGCCTTCGTTGCCTCGGCCTTCGTTGCCGTGGCCTTCGTTGCCCCGGCCTTCGTTGCCCCGGCCTTCGTTGCCCCGGCCTTCGTTGCCCCGGCCTTCGTTACCGCGGCCTTCGTTGCCCCGGCCTTCGTCGCCGCGGCCTTCATTGCCCCTGTCGGACTGCTTCTCCTGCCAGGTGAGGTTCTTGCCCAGGTCGGAGGAGCCGTCGGCGAAGGCCATGGGGGCGCCGGCGGTGAGGACGGCGGCGACGGCCGCCCCGGCGAGGAGTGTGCGTGCAGAACGCATGAGGTTGATCCTTCCGGCGCGAGGGCCGCGACCGCCGGCAGGGTGCCGGTCAAGGGGACTCGCAGGCAATGGCGCCTGATCCACCGTCAACCACTGCGCGGCCGTCTGCCACCGGAGCGTGGCGGCGCCGGTACCGACTGTGCGCCCTTCGGGTGGAGTCCTGGGAGAACTCACCCGGGTGCCTCGGCGATTCGGGTGAATCGGTGTGGGTGCGGGGTGGTACGGACTGGGCCCGCCCCCGGCGCACGGCCGGGGGCGGGCCCACAGTGAGAGCAGCGGGGAGCGGGGGGTCAGCGCTCCCAGCGGTAGAACTCTCTCGCCATCGCGTCCTTCGGCTCGCGCCAGGTGGCCGGGTCGTAGGCCTGGACGAAGGCGGTCAGGCGGTCGCTGACGGACCGGAACTCCGGGTGGCCGATGACCTTGGCGACGGCCGGGCCCGGCGGGCGGTCGGCCTCGATCAGGTGCAGGTAGACGTCGCCGAACTGGAAGAGGCTGCGGCCGGTGACGCCGATCAGGTGCGGCAGTTCGCCGCGGTCGGAGTCGGCGAACACCTCGGCGATGTCCGGGGCCGCCCCGGGCTTCATCCGGGCGACGATCAGGGCGCGGTGGGTTCCGGTCATTGCTCGGCCGCCCGCTTCTCGACCTTCTCGCGGATCAGCTGCATCTGGATCCGGGAGTTCTTGTTGATGTGGTTGACCATGCCCTTGTCGTCGACCGGGGCGGTGGGCTTCATCGCGAAGTCCTGGATCCAGCGCATCCTGGTACCGGCCGGGACCTCCGCGTACTCCCAGCGGATCTCCATGAACTCGAACGGGCCGGGCTCGACCCGGCGGGCGTTGACCGCGAGCGAGGACTTGTCGGTGGTGCGCTCGGAGACCCAGCTCCACACCATGCCGTTCTCGTCCGGGTGCATGGTGAGCCGGAACTGCACCCGGTCGCCGTCGCGCTCCAGCACCTCCACCGAGGCGTACTCGCTGAACAGCTGCGGCCAGTTCTCCAGGTCGTTGGTCATCTCCCAGACCAGGTCGAGCGGGGCGTTGATGACGATCTCGTTGTCGGTGTGTCCGGGCATCTCAGGCACCAGCCTTCGTGACGAGGGAAGTGTTGACCAGGTCCATGAACTCGGCGGGGGTCTTGGCGGACTCGGCCCCGGAGGTGACTTTGAGGCCGTGCCGGTTCTCCAACTCGCCGACGACGCCGAGCAGTCCGAGCGAGTCGACGCCGAACTCCTCGAACAGCGCGCCCGGCTGCTCCAGGTCGCCGGGGTCGACGGTGACGCCGGCCCGGGCCTGGAGCAGGGCGGCCAGCTCGGGATAGCTGAGGTTGTTGCTCACGTGGTTTCCCTTCGGAGGTGTAACGGGGTGGTTCAGTACCGGGAGGCCAGACCCGGTCCGGAGCCGAGGTGCAGGGCCGAGGTTCAGGGCAGCTCCCCGCGTCGGAGCACCAGTGCGGAGTTGGAACCCATCAGCCCGCGGCTGAGCACCAGCGCGGTGCGCAGCTCGGCCGGGCGGGCGCGGTCGGTCACCAGGGCGAGGTCGTGGCAGACCTCGGTGACATTGGGGGTGGGCGGCAGCACGCCGTCCTCCATGGCCAGCACGGCAGCGGCCACGTCCAGCATCGGGGCGCCGCAGTAGGCCCGCCCCGTACCGGCCTTGGGCGCGGTGACCGGGATGCGTTCGGCGTCCGGGCCGAGCGCGTCGGCCAGCGCGAGGGCCTCGGCCCGGTCGGCGGCGGGGACTCCGAGGGCGTCCGCGAAGACCACGTCGATCTCCTCGGGCGCCGTCCGGGCCTCGTCCAGCGCGATCCGGATCGCGGCGGCCAGCCCGTTCCGGGACTCCTCCCAGCGGGAGGCCCCGGTGAAGGTGGCGCCGTGCCCGACCACGTGCGCCCGGATGCCGGCACCGCGCCGCCGGGCCGACTGCTCGTCCTCCAGCAGCAGCATCGCGCCGCCCTCGGCGGGGGCGAAGCCGCAAGCCTGCGCGGTGAACGGCAGGTAGGCCGCGTCGGGTTGGTCGGACAGGCTCAGTTCGGGGTAGCCGAGCTGGCAGACCATCGAGTACGGCGCCAGCGGGGCCTCGGCGGCGCCGACCACCACCGCGTCGGTACCGCGCTCGATCGAGCGGGCGGCGTGCGCGATGGCGTCCAGGCCGCCGGCCTCGTCGCTGGCGACCACCCCGCACGGGCCCTTGTAGCCGCCGCGGATCGAGATCTGGCCGGTGCTGGCCGCGTAGAACCAGGCGATGGACTGGTACGGTCCGACGAACTTCGGCCCCTGGCCCCAGAGCTGCTGGAGCTCGCGCTGGCCGAACTCGCCGCCGCCGGAGCCGGCCGCGGTCACCACGCCGACGGCGAAGGGCTGTTCGAGGTCCGGCCGGAATCCGGCGTCTGCCACCGCCAGGTCGGCGGCGGCCATCGCGTAGTGCGTGAACCGGTCGGTCTGCACGAGGAAGCGACTGTCGATCACCGACCGCGGATCGAACTCCCGCACCTCACCCGCGACTTTGAGCGGTATCTCGGTGCAGCCCTCGCGGGAAATCCGGTCGAGGACGCTCACGCCCTGCCTGGTGGCCTTCCAGAAGGCGTCGGCCCCGACACCGTTCGGTGCCACCACACCGAGGCCGGTGACCACGGCCCGGCGGCCCTGCTGACGTGACGTCATGGAACTCACCCCGTTCTGTTGAGCACGACGGCGGACTGGAATCCGCCGAATCCGCTGCCGACCGAGAGGATGTGGCTCAGCGGCAGCTCGCGCGCGGTGCGCGGCACGTAGTCGAGGTCGCACTCCGGATCCGGAGTCTCGTAGTTGGCGGTCGGCGGCACCACGCCGTGGGCGAGCGCCAGGGTGCAGGCGACCACCTCGATGGCGCCGATCGCGCCGAGCGAGTGCCCGACCATCGACTTGATCGAGCTCATCGGCGTCTCGAAGGCGTGGCCGCCGAGCGAGCGCTTGACCGCGGCGGTCTCATGCCGGTCGTTCTGCTTGGTGCCCGAGCCGTGCGCGTTGACGTAGTCGACGTCGGTGCGGTTGACCCGGGCGTGGTCGAGCGCGTGGTCGATCGCCCGGGACATCTCCAGCCCCTCCTTGGTGAGGCCGGTCATGTGGTACGCGTTGCCGAAGGTGGCGAAGCCGCCGACCTCGCCGTAGATCCGGGCGCCGCGGCGGCGGGCGTGCTCCAGCTCCTCCAGCACCAGGACGGCGCCGCCCTCGCCGAGGACGAAGCCGTCCCGGTGCGCATCGAAGGGGCGGGAGGCGTGCTCCGGGTCGTCGTTGCGCTCGCTGGTGGCCTTGATGGCGTCGAAGCAGGCGACGGTGATCGGCGAGATCGGGGAGTCGGAGGCGCCGGCCACGCAGATGTCGGCGCGCCCCTCCTCGACCGCCTGGAAGCCGTAGCCGATCGCGTCCAGGCCGGAGGTGCAGCCGGTGGAGACGGTCTGCACCGGGCCGTGCGCGCCGACCCGCTCGGCGACCGTGGAGGCCAGCGTGCTGGGCGCGAAGGCCCGGTGCAGCTGCGGCTCGGCCTGCCGGTGGTCCACGTCCCAGCGCGCGCCGGCGGCGCTGACCAGGGCGTAGTCGTGCTCCAGCCGGGTGGTGCCGCCGACGGCGGTGCCGAGCGAGACGGCGATCCGCCACGGGTCCTCGGCGGCCAGGTCCAGCCCGGCGTCGGCGATCGCCTCGTCGGCCGCGACCATCGCGAACTGCACGTAGCGGTCGTCTCGTCGGACGTTCTCGGGGGTCAGTCCGTGGGCCGCCGGGTCGAAGTCGCACTCGGCCGCGATCCGGGACCGGAACCCGGTCGGGTCGAACAGGGTGATGCCCCGGGTGGCGGTGCGGCCGGCCGTCAGGAGGTCCCAGAAGGCGGGTATCCCGATCCCTCCGGGCGCGACCACACCTATTCCCGTGACGGCGACCCGCCGGGTCACGAGGCCACCTTGGCGGGTTCCGGCGGGCCGGAGGCGGCGGTCTCCTCGGTGCTCACGTGGCCGAGGTCGGGGCGTGGGGCGAGTGGGCCGCAGTGGAAGACCATCCGGGCCTCGGTGTCGCCGACGTTGCGGAACCGGTGGCGCATGTTGATCGGGATCATCAGGCCCTGGTCGGGCTTGAGCGGCCGGGTCTCCCCGTCCAGGTCCACCTCCAGGTCGCCGGAGACGACGAACACGAACTCCTCGGAGTACGGGTGGTAGTGCTCGTTGATCCGCTCCCCGGGCTTGATGATGGCCAGGCCCATGAAGCCGCTGGTCGCCCCGCAACTGGGAGGGGTGAGCATGGTGCGCAGCTCGGCGCCGTGGCGGCGGTTCTCCGGAGCCTCGTCGACGTTGATGATCCGCGGGTACTGCGTGGTCATGATGTCTCTCCTCCAGGTCGGTCGCTCAGGTCAGTCGCTCTGTGAACTGCGGTCGGTGACCGGGCTCATGGTGCGGGCGGCGAGGAACGCGTTCAGGCCCGCGACGGTGCGCAGGTCGCCCGTCGGGCCGAGGGCCAGCAGCCCGGCCAGCTCGGCGGCCTCCTGATCGCCCGCCACGCCCAGCGCGGCCGCCGGCTCGGCCTCGGCCGGCACCCGCAGGTCGACCAGTCGCACCACGGTGTCCTCGCGCTGGAACACGATGGCCGCCGCGACCGGGCCGGTCGGGTCGGCGGTGGCGAGGTTGTCGTGGTCGAAGAGCAGCTCGGCGACGGCCCGGCCCTGTCCGGGGCGGACCGGGTACAGCACGGCGTGCCGGTGCAGCCGCCCGGAGGCGGGGGAACTGGCCATCGCCTGGTGCCTGGCGGGCAGCGACGCCTTGGCGAAGAATGCGCGGGCGGCCATCGGGTCGCCCAGCTGGCGGGCCTCCTCCAGGTGCGGGTTGAGCTCCGCCTCGACCGCCCGTACCTCGGGCTGCATCGCCACGTGGCGCAGCGCGTCGCCCAGGTTGCCGACCACCTCGACCGCCCGGACCACCCGGTTTCCGTGCATGAACAGCGAGGTGCGGCGCAGCCGGGTGTGCTCGTCCACCTCGGCCTTGGGCGAGGCGTAGCCGGCCAGGATGCGGGCCACCTCGGCCTCGCTGCCGGGCTTGACGGTGAAGGTCAGCGCGTGGCGGATCACGCCGTCCGGGCCCGGGTCGGCCTGCGGCGGGCCGACGTGCCCGGCGGGCTCGCTGCGCGGCAGCCCGGGCGGGACCTCCATCGGGGCCCGGGTGCCGGTGGAGCCGGCCGCCGAAGTCTCGCGCAGGACGGTGTAGCGCAGCGAGCGGAAGTTGTCGCTGATGCAGCCGTGCATCGGCTTGACCATCTCCCGGTGCGCCGGGCTGTCCACCCAATCCAGGAAGGTCTCCTGGTCCCTCCACTCGCTGGTGATCAGCCACTGGCGGGGGTCGTTGATCGACTGGCACAGCTGGTCGCTGACATGGCCGGGCACCGCGGCCACCTGGTGGCGTAGCTGTTCGTAGACGTCGAGGAAGCGCTGCTGGGCGCCGTCCTGGAGTTCCAGCATCAGCACCACCCTCAACCGGGTGTCGGACTCCTCATGCTGCTTCGGCTGCGGTTCGGACAGAGTTGTCATGATCCACTTTCTGCTCTGGGCCGCACGCTGCGGGCTGTGTCGGCCGCGTCCGGCGGGTGCTCCCGGCCTGGGGGAGGAAGGTGCGGTGGCGGTCGGCCCGGGGCAGTCGGCGCCAGGCCTGAGGTCGATCGTCAGCGTCCGACCGGGCGCGGCGCGAGATTTGCGGGCCATCCGGGCGAAGGGGCGGCACAGCCCCCCTCCGGCGGGGGATGGAAGAGCGGGCCCCCGGTTGAGCGGGCCCGCCGAGGGCGGCGTCGAGCCCAGTGGCCGGGCCGCGGAATCCCCTTACAGGGTGGAGCAATCGATGAATCCGAAGGTTGACGACCGGGTGCCGGTCCTGATCGTGGGCGGCTCCCTGGTCGGGCTGTCGGCCTCGCTGTTCCTCGGTCGGTTGGGTGTCAGGCACCTGCTGGTCGAGAAGCACGCCGACACCTCGCATCACCCGCGCGGGCGAGGCAACAACGTCCGCACGATGGAGCTGTACCGAGGGGCCGGGATCGAGCCGGCGATCCGCGAGGCGGCCTCGGTGCTGGCCCCCAACCACGGCATCCTCCAGGCGCCCTCGCTGACCGGAGCGGAGCAGGAGTGGCTGTTCCGGGAGATCGACCCGGGCGGGCGGCTGGCCCGATTCAGCCCCAGCTCGTGGTGCCTGTGCAGCCAGAACGACCTGGAGCCGGTGCTGCTGCGGGCGGCCCGCGAGCTGGGCGGCGACGTGCGGTTCAGCACCGAGCTGGTCTCCTTCGAGCAGGACGCGGGGGGCGTGACCTCGGTGCTGCGCAGCCGGGAGACCGGCGAGGAACGAGTGGTGCGCTCGGAGTACCTGATCGCGGCGGACGGCCCGCGCAGCCCGGTCCGGGAGAGCCTGGGCATCGGCCGGACCGGCAAGGGCGAGCTGTTCCACAACGTCAGCATCACCTTCCGCGCCAAGCGACTGGCCGAGGTGGTCGGCGACCGCCACTTCATCGCCTGCTACCTGACCAACCCGGAGGCGGACGGCGCGCTGCTGCCGGTGGACAACCGGACGGAGTGGGTCTTCCACGCGCCCTGGCACCCGGAGCACGGCGAGCCGCTGGAGGCCTTCACCGACGAGCGCTGCGAGCGGCACATCCGTACCGCCGTCGGCCTGCCGGAACTGGACGTCGAGGTGACCGGCAAGGCGCCCTGGCACGCCGCCGAACGGGTGGCCGAGCGGTACGGCGCCGGGCGGGTCTTCCTCGCCGGGGACTCGGCCCACGAGATGTCCCCGACCGGTGCCTTCGGCTCCAACACCGGCATCCAGGACGCCCACAACCTGGCCTGGAAGCTCGCCGCCGTCCTGTGCGGCTGGGCCGGGCCCGGCCTGTTGGAGACGTACGGGCAGGAGCGCCGCCCGGTCGCCCGGGTGACCAGCGAGCGCGCCTCGGCCCGTTCCGCCGAGCACAGCCACCCCGGCTACGCGGTGGTCCCGGGCGTCGGCCGCCAGGCCGGGGTGCTGGCGGTGGCACTGGGCTACCGCTACCCGCGGGGCGCGGTGCTCGGCACCGACCCGTGCGGCGCGGTCGTCCCGGAGAAGTTCGAGTCGGCCGGCGAGCCGGGCAGCCGTGCCCCGCACCAGTGGCTGCTGCGCGCGGGCGTGCGGCTGTCCACGCTGGACCTGTACGAGCAGGCGATGGTGCTGCTCACCGGCCCCGGGGGCATGGCCTGGCAGCAGGGAG
This sequence comes from Kitasatospora sp. NPDC056531, assembly GCF_042794375.1. Classification (NCBI taxonomy): domain Bacteria; kingdom Bacillati; phylum Actinomycetota; class Actinomycetes; order Kitasatosporales; family Streptomycetaceae; genus Kitasatospora; species Kitasatospora sp. NPDC056531. The sequence continues at coordinate 102,768 of NZ_JBHTTU010000008.1, forward strand.
CCCGGCGGGCGGCCGACCGGCTGGCCGTCCCGCTGGACGGCTACCGGATCGGCGACGGCGCCGAGGACGACCTGGCCCCGGAGCCGGGCGCGGACTTCGCCGCCCTGCACGGCATCGGCCCGGACGGCGCGCTGCTGGTGCGCCCGGACGGCTTCGTCGCCTGGCGCTCGCCCGGCCCGTCATCGGTGGGTGGTCAGTGGCCGCCCGCGTCGACCACCTCGACGTCGGCGACCTCCCGCTCGATCTCCTCGGCGGGGAGGGCGACCCGGATCGCCCAGAAGTAGATGGCCAGCGAGAACGCCGAGACCAGCGCCATGTCGTACCACATCGGGATCCGGCCGGTGCCGTCGCCGAAGCCGCCCTGCCAGGAGATCAGGCCGAGGCCCAGCAGGTAGACCGGCAGCCACTGGGCGGCCTTCCAGTTGAGCCGCGGCGCGTTCGGCAGGCCCTTCTTGATCGCGTACGCCGCGTAGCTGCCGAGCAGGACGTAGCCGAGCACGATGGCGATGCCCAGGCGGGACAGGGTCTGCCAGCCGGACCAGTAGATGATCAGGCTGGAGACCACGAAGGCGACCGGGGAGATCACGCCGCCCATCGGCAGCCGGTAGGAGCGCTCGCGATCGGGCAGCCGGCGGCGCAGGGCGCCGAAGGCCAGCGGGGCGCCGGCGTACATCAGAACGCTGGCGGAGGTGATGAAGCCGACCAGCTCCTGCCAGCTCGGGAAGGGCAGGAAGCAGATCACGCCGGTCACGAAGGACAGGATCAGGCCGAACCACGGCACGCCGTTCTTGTCCAGCTGCTCGAACTTCTGCGGGGCGTAGCCGTTGCGGCTCAGGCCGTAGGAGATGCGCGAGGTGGAGGTGGTGTAGATCAGGCCGGTGCCGGCGGGGGAGATCACCGCGTCGACCTTCAGCACGTAGTACAGCCAGCCGAGGCCGACCAGGGTGGCCAGACCGGCGAAGGGACCGTCGATGCCGGGGAAGTCGAGCTTCGCCCAGCCGTTGGCGAAGGCGCTGACCGGCAGCGCGCCGATGAAGACGACCTGCAGCAGGGTGTAGATCAGGGTACCGATGGTGACCGAGCCGATCACCGCGCGGGGGATGTCGCGCTTGGGGTTGCGGCTCTCACCGGCGATCTGGATGGCCTGCTCGAAGCCGAGCAGCGCGAAGATGATGCCGCTGGTGCTGATCGCGGCGAGCACGCCCTTGGCGCCGAACGGGGCGAAGCCGTGCGAGGTGAAGTTGGAGCCGTGGAAGCTGGTGATCGCCAGCATGAAGATCGTGAGCAGAGGAACGAAGATCTTCAGCCAGGTGGCGATGCTGTTGGTCCGGGCGAGGGCCTTCACGCCGAGGAAATTGACCGCGACGAATACCGCCATCAGCGCGGTCGCGACGATGAATCCGCTGGTGCTGAGGGTGCCGTTGGCGTTCTGCAGCCCACTGGCCCAGGGCATGTCCTTGGCGTAGCCGATCATGGCCTCGACCTCGATCGGCGCCACGGTGGCCGCCTGGAGCCAGGAGAACCAGCCGAAGGACATGCCGGCCAGGCCGCCGAAGGCGTAGTGCGGGTAGCGCGCGGTGCCTCCCGAGACCGGGAAGAGCCCGCCGAGCTCGGCGTGCACGAGCGCCAGCAGCACGATCGCTACGGCGCCGATGCCCCAGGAGATGACGGCCGCGGGGCCGGCGGCGGTGACGGCGTTCTTGGCACCGAAGAGCCAGCCGGAGCCGATGATCGAGCCGACCGAGGCCCACATGAGGCCGATGAGGCCGACGTGCCGCTTGAGCGACCGGTGGGCGGTCCCGCTGGTGCCGGTGTTCTGGCCGGGCGGCGAGATCTGGTTGAGGGAAGCCATGGGCGATCTCTCTGTGTGTGGGGGCTCCGAGATGGGCGGAGCGCGGAGAGTTGCCACACAGTAGGGCTATTCATGGACCTCTGCACAGAGTTCATTGCTGAATGTTTACTTTCTTTGCCGGATATCCGTGCTGGTAGGGGGCGGTACGGTTTCCGGCGGATTACGTGACTCGCGAGTAGGTCCAGGATTTGAGCCGGAATTGAGCATCGACTGGCGAGTCGTGCATTATTGGCGGCCACGTCGGTTCATGGGAATGGTGATCGCCGCATAGTGATGCAGTCGGCCCTGGTCGTTGGCCGGTCGAGGGCCGGTCGAGGGCCGGTCGACGGCGTCGCCGGCGGGCGGGCTCGGCGTGCCGGGTGGGGCGAGCGGAGCGGTGCAGAGGTCGGTCGTCCCGCTCGGTGAACCGGCTCGGATCGGTGGAGTGCGGCGGCTGTCGTGCGGCCGCCGTGCGGCTGGGCGTCGGCAGACGGGCCGGGGTGCCGGGGCGCGCCGTGTACGGACTTGCGGGAAGTGGGCCCTGTGTGACGCGACGTCAATGTCGGCGCCATGAAGAGGTCCCGCGCTCCGATCGGTCGGAGCGCGGGACCTCTGCACTGCCTTCACCAGACGGGTCGTGTGCGCGGCGAATTCGGCCCTTCGGCGGCGGGCAGTGGCAGTCGAGGACCGCCTGGATCCGCCGGACGTCGGGGATTGGCCGCGCGTCGCTTTCGAAGCTGGACCACCGGGTGGCCGCTATGCGCCATCCCGGCAGACATCACCCGCGTGCAGGACGCGTAAACCTGTAGGACACTAGCCATGTTGGTGCCCCGGCCCGATTTCGGCGGGCCGGGGCTCCACTTCATGCCGTTGACTCAGGTTCGGACGTCCCGGTCGGGCTCAGTTCCGGAACTTCCGGTCGGGCTCGGTTACCACTCGCGGCCCTCGCCGCGCTCCTCGTGGCGACCCTCGCGGCCCTCGCCGCCGTGGAAGCGGTGGACGACGCGGAAGCTGCCGACGACGCCGTCGTCAACCTCGATGCCCTCGTGCACACGCTTCGGGTGGACGCCGTCGCTGGAGCTGTGGGGCCCGACGGTGGCGATGGGGGCGCCGTTGTCGCAGACCGCGCCGCTGAAGACCTCGACTTCCCGCCAGCTGTCGTTGCGGATGTTCAGCGACTTGGCACCCAGGCCGCTGACCACAGTGATGCAGCCGAAGTCGTCCGCGGAGTACGACCGCTCGTTGACGTGGATCACGCCCCGCTCGCGGTGCTCGCGGTGCTCGCGGCGCTCGTGGCGCTCGCCGCGCTCCTCGCGGCCCTCGTTGCCCTTGCCCTCGTTACCCTTCGCGCCGCCGTCGAGCGGAGCCTGGGCGAGAGCGGCAGCCGGAGCGGCAGCCGCCGGAGCGGCGACCGGCGCCGCCTTCGCGACCGGCTCGGATGCGGCCGACGCGTAGGTGATGCCGGTGACGGCCACGCCAGCCGTTGCCGCGAGGACAATGGCGGTGGTCATCTTGTTCATGGAACTTCTCCTGTCTCGACTGGATCGGCTTGGTGCCGACAGATATGAACGTACTGGCCGATTGAAGGACTGTCATATCAACCCGTGCCGAATGGTTGATGAGGGGGGCCAAATGGGGGACCTGGGGCGCTCTGACCCTGTTTTCGGGGGGTTGGCGTGGTCGGCTATCAGATTTCTCAAATCGCCTTGTTTAAGGGTGAGTTGACGGTATGGATTGGGTCTTTCGGGTGGCCACTGACTCTCGCTCACCCTTTTGGCGCTCTCCGGCGTGCAAGCGGCGTTGGACCGCAATGACGGGGTGCCAAATTGACGGCCTCGCGGCCCGTGCGGAGGCCCCTGGTTCGGGTCGTGCGGCCGTGGCGTGGCTGTCGGGCTTTGTGTCGACGAGGGGGGGATATCTCGGCTTCTCGACGATCCGTCGAGCACGAACTCTGATGATCTTTCTCCTCGCGCCTGTCAGGAAAGAGGTCCCGCCCTCCGAGTGGTCGGAGGGCGGGACCTTTTTTGCTTGGTCTTCATCAAATGCGCTGCCGATGCGGCGAGTTCAGCCCTTCAGTGGCGGGAAGCCGGAGCTGGGGACCGCCTGGATCCGCCGGGCGCCGGCGATCGGCTGAGCCCGCTGGTCGGCCGTCAGACGGGTCGCGGGTGACCGTCGGGGGTGTCGCCGACGTCGGGGTCGGCGGCCGACGCGGGGTGGCCACTGAGGGGTGGGTGGTGCCGTTCGGACCGGTGGCGTCCACCGGCACCGGGTGCTGCTGACCGGGACGGCGCCCGCGACGTGGCGCAAGCGGCTTCCGCCAGGGCGGGGACGGCCGAGGAGGCCACCACAACCGCGGCAGGGTGGCGAGCGCTGTCGAGTGCTTCATGCCCGCCACCCTGGGCGGGCCGATCTTCCGTCGACTCGTGAACGGCGTGACGGTTCTGCTACCGGGATCGTCGGCAGTGCTCCGCCGTTCACGGCGGCGGTGAAGCCGACTCGCCCGCGTCAGCGGGACAGGAACAGCCGATTCGCCATCAAGGCGGACCGGCGTCCGCTACGGTCAGCGAGTCAGGTACCGCCGGACGGGCGGGAACGGAGCCTTTGGGCTCGAAAGCCTGTGGAGACTCGGTAAGACCGGCGGCTACGTCGGCACCGGTCGGTGAAACAGGAAGCCATGGTCGTGCCGCTCCTTGTGGTACGGGCCAGAATCTCCCGGCTTCAGCCGGGAGAGCGCGTCAATGCACGAGGTCCGACGGATCCGTGTTGGCATCGCACAGGTGGACGGCGATGCACTCGCCGTCCACCTGGTCCAGTGCCGCCAGGGCGGTGGAGACGGCGTGCTCGACGGCGATCCGGCGGTCGTCCCACAGCTGCCGCCGGGCCCGCAGGATGGCGTCGTCGGACACCAGTATGGAGCGGACGTTCTCGTGCCCGGCCGAGTGCACGGCGACGGCGGTGGGCCGGCGGGCGCCGAGTGCGTCCTGAGCCACCGACGCGACCGGGACGTCCACGCTCACCGGTGAGGCCGTCTCCGGCAGGAACACCCTTGCCCGGACGCCGAGTTCGCGTGCCGCCCAGGCGCAGGCCGGCCCGGCGTTGCCGCCCGAGACGATGGTGACCCCGGCCTGCGGGAGGGCGCCCGCCTCGGCGTGGGCGAGCAGGAAGTTCTGCGCGCCACGGGCCTTGAAGCTGCCGGTGTGCTGCAGGACCTCCAGTGCCGGCCAGGTCCGTCCGTCGTCGTCACCCGGCGCCACCGCGACCGGCCGCACCCGCCCGGCGATCCGCTGCCCGGCTGCGTTGACCTCGTCGTGCGTCAGCTGGTTCATCGCGCGTGCTCCTTCGCCCAAGGGTGCTCCCGCTCGACCGTAGTCGGCCCGGGCGGGCCGGAAAAGATCGCCGACGGGCGGCATAGGCTGGCCCCCATGCGTCTCGTGATCCTCCCGCCGCCGGTCCGCTAGCGGGCGGCGTACTCCACCCGACCCGGCCGAGCGGGAGTGCCCGCCGTCGCCGGGGCGATGGCTGCCGCCCGCCGACCCCGCGGACCTGAACCGGCGATCCATCGTGGAGTACCGACGCATGACCTCCTACGCCGCCGTGCCGTTCCGGCACGGCCTGTTGTCCATTTCCGCCGCCGCCGTCGCCTGGGGCGTGGGTGGAGCCGTGGCCGCGCTGCTGCTGCGCACCAGCGGGCTCGGCCCCGTGGCCGTCACCTGCTGGCGCTTCGGCGTCGCGGCGCTCTGCCTGGCGCTGCTGCCCTCCGGTAAGAGGAGCGGCGGCCGCCGGGGATCCGCCGTGCTGACCGGGATCGGGCTGGCCGTCAGCCAGTGCGCCTACTTCGGTTCCGTGCAGTACGCGGGCCTGGGGCTGGGCACCCTGATCACCATCGGCGCCGGGCCGGTGCTCACCAGCCTCGGCGCCCACGTGCTGCTCGGCGAACGCCTCACCCGACGGGTGGTGGCCGCCGTGGTCCTGGCCCTCGGCGGGCTCGTGCTGCTGGTCGCCGCCCCGGCCGCCGGGCCGCGCCCGGCGTTGGGCGTCGCCCTGGCGTTGCTCGCCGGCGCCGGCCAGAGCGGACTGACCCTGTGGGCGCGCGGCGGCGGTACGGCGAAAGCCAGCACCGGCGCCTTCACCACCGGGTTGCTCTGCCTGCTGCCGTTCGCGGCACTCCAGGGCGTGCTGCCTTCGGCCGGGGACCCGGCGCTGACCGGGGGAGCGCTGCTCTTCCTCGGGACGGTGCCGACCCTGCTCGCCTACCGCTGGTACTTCACCGGACTCACCGCCGTACCGGGGACCACGGCCTCGGTGCTGGTGCTGCTGGAGCCGGCGACGGCGGCGGTGATCGGGGTGCTGTTCCTCGGCGAGCCGCTCACCGCGGGCCTGGTGGCGGGCTCGGCGCTGCTGCTGGCCGCGATCGCGGCGCTGGCGCGGTCCTAGCGACCGAGGACGGCGGCGTGCACCCGGCAGGGCGAGTCGTGGTCGCCGGGCGCACGCCGCCGTGCTGTCGTGGGCCGCATGAACTCCTCACTCCTGGCCCGGGTGGCCGTCACGACCACGACCGTCGTCCTCCTCTTCGCCGGCGCCGCCGCCCCCGCCGCCCCCGCCACCTTCGCGGCGGCGGGCGGCAGGCGCGATGTCACCGCAGAGCAGTGCCGGGGTGCGGGAGGACACGTTGAGGGCAGCGGCTACTGCGTCGACGCCGTCGGCGAGGACGCCTGGGGCGAGCCGATCGACGGCCAGGGGGTCAACCCGAACCCGCGCCCGGGCGAGGAGGACTAAGGCCTGTCCAAGGGCGGCGGGCTCTCCCGGAACCGCCGTTCACGGCACCGGCCGCAGGGTCACCGGCTGCGGGGTCAGCGCCCGCAGCACCAGGTCGATCCGGACCCTGGCGGCGCCCGCCCGCTGGAGCGCGGCGGCGACCGCCCGTAACTCCTCCGGGCCGGTGCAGGCCAGGCGGAGTTCCAGGTCGGCGTCCCCGACGAGGGCCAGGCCGCTCTGGACCGCCGGGAACTCCGCGGCCAGCCGGTCGAAGTCGAGTGGGGCCGGCCCGTAGCTGACCCGGGCGATCGCGTGCAGGGTGCGGGTCTGCTCGGGCCGGCCCGGCACGGGTTCGAGCCCGGCCGGGACCAGCTGGAGCGGCGCCGTCACCGGTGCTGGAGTTGAGCGGTCGGGGCCGAGGCCGGGGCGGGCGGCGGGGTCGGGACGGACACGGGCGGGGCGACCAGCCGCGGGTCCAGGACCAGGGTGGAGACCCCGAGCGGGGCGGTGAGGTCGCGCAGGGCGGGCTCGCCGATCTCGGTGTGGGCCTGGTCCGGTCCCAGGAGGGCGGTGAGGGCCTCGGGGCTGGAGAATCCGACCGCGCAGCGGCGGCCGTCGCGCAGGCGGAACAGGCGGAGGGCGGTGGGGCTTCCGGTGCCGGTGGTGGTGGCGGTGACCGGAACGTGCCAGACGACGCGGGCCATGCGAATGCTCCCGAGTGGGGTGATGGTGCCTGCCGGGACTACTTCGTCGACGCTAGGCCGGGCCAGGCGTGGCGTCGCCGGTCCTGACGCAGCGTTGACCGATTGGGGTGGTGCGTTGATGCACTCCTGACACCCGACTCACCCGATTGGACGACATCACTTCCGCGATCGCCCGAACACTGCCCGACCGCGACCCGAACAGTGCCCGACCGACACCTGATCCGGACGGCCCGGGAGCGCTCCGCTTGCCTCCCGTCCCGCCCCGGACCACGGTGGAGTCGGCCGTCGTCGCGGCCGCCGGAGCGCTCCCGGATCCGACCGGCGCGCACTCCGGGGCGGGGGGAGGTGGAGCGAGGGGCCCGGGACGAGATATCTTGACATCAAGACGTTGGAGACGTGAAGCGGAGTACCGATGACTGACTCGACCATCATCTATACGCACACCGACGAGGCTCCGGCCCTGGCGACCTACTCGTTCCTGCCGGTGGTCCAGGCGTACGCCTCGACGGCGGGTGTGCGGGTGGAGACCCGTGACATCTCCCTGGCCGGGCGCATCATCGCCAGCTTCCCGGAGCGTCTGACCGAGGCCCAGCGGATCGGCGACGCCCTGGCCGAGCTGGGTGAGCTCGCCAAGACCCCGGGCGCCAACATCATCAAGCTGCCGAACATCTCGGCCTCCGTGCCGCAGCTGAAGGCCGCCATCGCCGAGCTGCAGGCCCAGGGCTACGCCCTGCCGGACTACCCGGACGACCCGCAGACCGACGAGGACAAGGACGTCCGCGCCCGCTACGACAAGGTCAAGGGCAGCGCCGTCAACCCGGTCCTGCGCGAGGGCAACTCGGACCGCCGCGCCCCGCTGTCGGTCAAGAACTACGCCAAGACCCACCCGCACCGCATGGGTGCCTGGACCGCCGAGTCCAAGACCAACGTCGCCACCATGGGCGAGAATGACTTCGCGAGCACCGAGAAGTCCACCGTGATCGCCGCCGACGGCGCCCTGCGCATCGAGCTGCTCGGCCAGGACGGCACCACCACCGTGCTGCGCGAGAAGGTCCCGGTGCTGGCCGGCGAGGTCGTCGACGCCTCGGTGATGCGCGCCGCCGCCCTGAACGAGTTCCTGGCCGCCCAGGTCGCCCGCGCCAAGGCCGAGGGCGTGCTGTTCTCGGTGCACCTCAAGGCCACCATGATGAAGGTCTCCGACCCGATCATCTTCGGCCACGTGGTCCGCGCCTTCTTCCCGAAGACCTTCGCCAAGTACGGCGAGGTGCTGGTCGCCGCCGGTCTGAACCCGAACAACGGCCTCGGCGGCATCCTGGCCGGCCTCGACAACGTGCCGCACCTGGGTGCCGAGATCAAGGCCTCCTTCGAGGCCGAGCTGGCCGAGGGTCCGGCCCTGGCCATGGTCGACTCGGACAAGGGCATCACCAACCTGCACGTGCCGAGCGACGTCATCGTCGACGCCTCGATGCCGGCCATGATCCGCACCTCCGGCCACATGTGGGGCCCGGACGGCCAGGAGGCCGACACCCTCGCCGTGCTGCCGGACCACAGCTACGCCGGCGTGTACCAGGCCGTCATCGACGACTGCCGCGCCAACGGCGCCCTGGACCCGGCCACCATCGGCTCGGTCCCGAACGTCGGCCTGATGGCCCAGGCGGCCGAGGAGTACGGCTCCCACGACAAGACCTTCGAGATCGCGGCCGCCGGCACCGTCCGCCTGGTCGACGCCGAGGGCAACGTGGTGCTGGAGCAGGCCGTCCAGCCCGGCGACATCTTCCGCGCCTGCCAGACCAAGGACGCGCCGATCCAGGACTGGGTCAAGCTGGCCGTCACCCGCGCCCGCGCCACCGGCGACCCGGCGGTGTTCTGGCTGGACGGGAACCGCGCCCACGACGCCGTGCTGATCGAGAAGGTCAAGACCTACCTGCCGGAGCACGACACCACCGGCCTGCAGATCGAGATCAAGTCCCCGGTCGAGGCCACCGAGTTCACGCTGGAGCGCATCCGCCGCGGCGAGAACACCATCTCGGTGACCGGCAACGTGCTGCGTGACTACCTGACCGACCTGTTCCCGATCCTGGAGCTGGGCACCAGCGCCAAGATGCTGTCGATCGTCCCGCTGATGGCGGGCGGCGGCCTGTTCGAGACCGGCGCCGGCGGCTCCGCCCCGAAGCACGTCCAGCAGCTGGTCAAGGAGAACTACCTGCGCTGGGACAGCCTGGGCGAGTTCTTCGCGCTGGCCGCCAGCTTCGAGCACCTGGCCACCAGCACCGGCAACGCCCACGCCCAGGTGCTGGCCGACACCCTGGACCGCGCCACCGGCACCTTCCTCAACGAGGACAAGTCGCCGAGCCGTCGCCTCGGTGGCATCGACAACCGCGGCAGCCACTTCTACCTGGCCATGTACTGGGCCCAGGAGCTGGCCAAGCAGACCGCCGACGCCGAGCTGGCCAAGGCCTTCGACGGTCTGGCCAAGGTGCTGACCGAGCAGGAGCAGGCCATCGTGGACGAGCTGATCGCCGTCCAGGGCTCGGCGGTCGACCTCGGCGGCTACTACCAGCCGGACCCGGCCAAGGCCGCCGCCGTGATGCGCCCGTCCAAGACCTTCAACGAGGCGCTGGCCAATCTCGGCTGACGCCGGTCGGGTTGAAGCACCGGGAGGCCCCCGGGTCCGCTGCGGCGGGCCCGGGGGCCTCCCCGCGTGTCAGGCCGCCTCGGGGATTTCCCGGGCGGGCCGTCGCAGCAGCCGGGATTCGTGCAGCAGGATGGGCAGGCCGACGCCGAAGAACAGCGCCGGCAGGGCGACGACGCCGGTCCAGAAGACCCCCAAGGCCGTGCTGACGATGTCGTGGTCGGCGAGCTCACCGGTCGACGGGTCCGTCCACATGGTCGTCCGATAGCCGTCGCGGCGGTTCTTCTCGGTCGTGCGGACCTGCTCCCAGCTCCGGCCCCCGGCCGTCCAGGAGTAGGTGCAGTCGTAGACGTCGCTGGTGTCCTGGTAGTTGTCGATCACGACCGTCCGGGTGCCCGAGCGGTGGCAGCCGCTGAGGGTGACGGTCACCGACTGGTCGGTGCGCAGCCACTGTCGGACGTCCTGGACGACCTGGGTGGTCAGCGCGGTGTCGACGACGGTCGGCACCGCGAAGAACAGGAACACCATGAGGCCTGCGCCCGCCTCGGCCCAGCCCAGCGCCGGGACCAGGCCGAGCAGACCCACCAGCAGCGCCAGGCCGACCATCCAGGGGCGCGCGCCGAGCCAGGCCGGGTCGTCCAGCGTCCAGTCCCGGGCGGCCAGGCCGGCCACCACCACCGCGGTCGCGAAGGCCACCACGCTGACCGCGACGCCGATCCGTTGGAGCGGGTTCCACTCGTTCTCCGGTTGTGCCATGCCCGCCCCCCGCGCGCCCGGTTTCCGTCCTCGTACTGACGGACCGGGCGGTAAGATCCCATGGCCCGTTCAGGCCAGCCCGAGCACCACCCCGGTTCCGGTCAGCAACAGGAGGGCGGCGCCGTTGGCGCGCGGCAGCGCGAGCGCCGTGCCCACTGCCTCGCGCAGCAGCTGGTACGGGCCGTGCGCGAGCAGTGCGTCCGCGCCGAGCACCCGGGCGGGGGAGCCGGCCCGGCGGGCGGCCAGGGCGGAGCGGACGGTGTGGAAGCCGCTGGTGACCACCGTGCAGCGGTAGCCGGGGCGCTCGGCGGCCATCAGGGCGGCGCTGTTGCGCAGGTTCTCGACGGTGTTCACGGCCCGCTCCTCGCGCCGGATCCGTTCGGCCGGGACGCCCCGGGCGATCAGGTAGCGGGCCATCGCGGCGGCCTCGGTGCACTCCTCGTGCGGGCCCTTGCCGCCGGTCACCAGCAGCAGCGGCGCGTACCCGGCGGCCTCCTCGGCGGCGAAGCGTTCCAGCGCGGCGTCCAGCCGGGCCGCCAGGGTCGGCGCGGGCTCGCAGCCGTCCAGCGCGGCGCCCAGGACCACCAGGTAGTCGGAGCCGGCGGGCACCGGCCGACGGCGCTGGTGCAGCGCGCAGCCGAGGAAGCCGAGCAGCCAGAGCAGGACGTACCCGCCGAGCAGCACGGGCAGCAGGAACAGGGCGCGCATACCCGTCGAACGCACCCGGTGGGGACACCGTTCCGAAACGCCACGGAGCCCGCGTTCTCAGGGAGGAACGCGGGCTCCGGGAGGTCCGGTCGGGCGGTCTCAGCCGGCGTCGGCGGCCGGGGTGGCGGGGGTGACGGGAGTCGCGGGTGCGGCGGCGGTGCCGGCCGACCCCGGGCGCTGGCCGCGCTTGTTCAGCGAGGCCAGGTAGGCGTTGTACGCCTCCAGCTCGGCGTCGCCGCTGCGCTCCTCGGCGCGGTCGCGGCGACGGGCCTGCCGCTGCTCGGAGCCCATCCACTGGTAGACCAGGGCGATCAGCACGATCGCGGTCGGGATCTCGCCGAAGGCCCAGGTGATGCCGCCGGCCAGTTTCTGGTCCTCCAGGAGGTCCGTCCCGGGTGGTGCGCCCTGGACGGTGAAGGTGGAGACCAGCGGGTGGCTGGCCATCATCACCGCCACGCCGAAGAAGGCGTGGAAGGGCATCCCCATGAACAGCTCGATGATCCGCATCACATGGCCCGGGCGGTGCGGGCCCGGGTCCACGCCCATGATCGGCCAGAAGAAGGTCAGACCGGTCATGAGGAAGTGCACCATCATGAAGATGTGCCCGAGGCGGTACTGCATCAGGAAGTCGAACAGCGGGGTGAAGTAGACCCCGTACAGGCTCGCGATGAACATCGGGATGGTGAACGCCGGGTGCGAGATCACCCGGACGTACCGGCTGTGCAGCAGTGCCACCAGCAGCTCGCGCGGACCGCGCGGGCGGCCCTTGCCCGCCGGGCGCAGCGCGCGCAGGGAGAGGGTGATCGGGGCGCCGAGCAGCAGCAGGATCGGCGTCAGCATCGACAGCACCATGTGCTGGATCATGTGCGCGCTGAACAGCACCATGCCGTAGTCGTTCAGCCCCGAGCAGGTGACCAGCAGCAGGCTGCCGACGCCGGCCACCCAGCCGACCACCCGGCCGATCGGCCAGCGGTCGCCGCGCCGGTACAGCCGGACCACGCCGAACAGGTACAGCCCGAGCGCGACCAGGCCGCCGAGCAGGAACACCCAGTCCGGGGACCAGGTCCACACATTGGAGAGGGTGAACGGGCCTAGTCGGGTCATCCCGCCGTGGTGGTGCATTCCTGACATTCCGTCGCCCATCGGCGGGTCCTGCTTTCCGTCCTCGTGGTCCCTGGTGCGGGTCCGGTTCGCCCGTTTTGCTTGGCATACAGCCTAGGTGGGCCTTACCTCGGCCATACCGCCGCCCCCTCCGTACGGGTGGTCCGCGGCGGGGCAGGCGCCGGCCGTACCCGCCCTGCGGCCGCAGCCGTCAGGGCCGTATCCGCGCGGCCCGGGCCGACAGGAACCGCTGCTCGGCCAGGCTCGCGGTGGCCCGCGCCGCCCGGCGGTAGTGGTCGTACGCCCCGACCCGGTCGCCGGCGCGCTCCAGCAGGTGTGCCCGCACGGACAGCAGCCGGTGGTGCCCGGCCATCCGCTGGTCGGCGTCCAGGGTGGCCAGCAGGGCGAGGCCGGCCTGCGGGCCGGCCAGCTCGGCGAGGGCGACGGCCCGGTTGAGGGTGACCATCGGATTGGGCGCGATCCGCTCCAGGATCAGGTAGAGGGAGTGCACCTGCGCCCAGTCGGTCCCGGCGGCGGTGGTCGCGTCGGCGTGGGTGGCGGCGATGGCGGCCTGCAGCTGGTACGGGCCCAGCTCGGGGCTTGCCAGTGCGGCCTTGGCCAGCGCCGTGCCCTCGTCCAGCAGGGCGCCGTCCCAGCTCGTGCGGTCCTGCTCGGCCAGCGGAACCAGGTCGCCCGTGGCGGTGGTGCGGGCCGCCCGGCGGGCGTGGGTGAGCAGCATCAGCGCGAGCAGGCCGGTCACCTCGCCGTCCTCGGGGAGCTGGGCGTGCACCGTCCGGGCCAGCCGGATCGCCTCCCGGGCGAGGTCGGCGCGCTCCAGCTCGCTGCCCGAGGAGGCGGTGTAGCCCTCGTTGAAGATCAGGTAGAGCACGTGCAGGACGACCCGGAGCCGCTCGTCGCGCTCCGCGCCCTCGGGGAGGGTGAACGAGCTGCCGGCCGCCCTGATCCGCTGCTTGGCCCGGCTGATCCGGGCCGCCATGGTGGCCTCCGGCACCAGGAAGGCGCGGGCGATCTCGGCGGTGGTCAGGCCGCCGACCGCCCGCAGGGTGAGCGCGGTCTGCGAGGCCGCGGTCAGCGCCGGGTGGCAGCAGAGAAAGAGCAGGAGCAGGGTGTCGTCGGTGTCCGGCACGTCCTCGGGCACCACCTCGGCGGCGGTGGTCGCGCTCTCGCGCTCGCGGCGGGCGTGGTCGCTGCGGACCTGGTCCACCAGCCGCCGGGAGGCGACGGTCACCAGCCAGCCGCGCGGATTCTCCGGCACCCCCTCGTCCGGCCACTGGACGCTCGCGGCGAGGACGGCCTCCTGCACGGCGTCCTCGCAGCCCTCGAACCGGCCGTGCCGGCGTACCAACGTGCCGAGGACCTGCGGCGTGAGCTCACGCAGCAGGCCCTCGAAGTCCGGTGCTGTCATGCCTCCAAGTGTCCGTCGGAGAACATCACCTGACGCACCTCGACGCCCAACCCCTCGATCGCGGCGTCCGGGATCTGCGCGGCGAGCTCGATCGCCCGCTCCCGGTTCTCGCAGTCGACCAGGTAGAAGCCGCCCAGGAACTCCTTGGCCTCCAGGAACGGGCCGTCGGTCACCGCGGGCTGGCCGCCCCGAACGGTGACCACCGCGGACTGGGACGGGTCGACCAGTGCCTGGGTGAGGATCAGCTCGCCGGAGGACTTCAGCGCCTCGATGAACCTGCCGTGCCCGGCGCCGATCGCCGCCTTCTCCTCGTCGGTCAGCGCGTCCAGCACGGCCGGGTTGATGTGCAGGCCGATCAGGAACTTCATCGCGTACTCCTCGTCGTGGGCGGGCCCCGACTGGGCCCTTCGACCGTCGGTCGGAGCCGCCGCCGCCTTCTTGACATCCCCGGCCGAGAAATCTCCCACGAGTTCTCCGCCGTCACACCGCTCACCGATGTCAAGAAGCCCCGGGCCGCTCCGACCACCCCGCGACAACGTTTCCGAGGAGAGGAGTCGCCGGGATGGACGTCACCCGGGCACGACTGGGACTGGCCGTCCTGATGCTGCCGACACTGCTGGTCGCGATGGACGTGACGGCGCTGTTGCTCGCCCTTCCACGGCTGAGCGCCGACCTGGGCGCCGACGGCGTCCAGCAGCTGTGGATCAGCGACAGCTACGGACTGATGGTGGCCGGTCTGGTCATCACCATGGGCACGCTCGGCGACCGGATCGGCCGCCGACGCCTGCTGCTGACCGGTGCGGCGGCCTTCGCGGTGCTGTCGGTGGTCGCCGCCTTCGCGGTCGACCCACTGATGCTGATCGTCGCGCGGGCCCTGCTCGGCGTCGCGGGCGCGACCCTGGCGCCGTCCACGCTCGCCCTGATCACCAACATGTTCCGGGACGGGCGGCAGCGCGGGCAGGCCATCGCCGTCTGGGCCACCTGCCAGTTCGCGGGCGGTGCGCTCGGGCCGGTGTTGGCCGGGTTCCTGCTCCAGCACTTCTGGTGGGGGTCGGTGTTCCTGGCCGCCGTCCCGGCGATGGCGGTGCTCCTGATCGCCGGGCCGTTCCTGCTGCCGGAGTTCCGCAGCGAGGCGGCCGGGCGGCCGGACCCGGCCGGGGTCGGGCTGTCGCTGGTGGCGGTGCTGCTGGTGCTGTACGGCGTCAAGCAGCTGCCGGTCGAGGACGCGCCGCTGGTCCCGGCGCTGGCCCTGCTCGTCGGCGCCGCCGTCGGGTACGCCTTCGTCCGGCGGCAGTTGGGGCAGCAGCGGCCGCTGCTGGACCTGCGACTGCTGCGCAGCCGCCCGTTCACGGCCGTGCTGGTCTCGCTGGTGCTCGCCGGGGTCGCGATGGCCGGCACCGGCCTGCTGGTGACCCAGTACCTGCAGAGCGTGCTGGGCCACTCGCCGGTCGCCTCCGCAGTGCTGTTCGCCCCGATGGGCCTGGGCGTGGCGGTCGGCACCACGGCCGCGCCGTGGCTGGCCCGCCGGATGGACGACACCACCGCGATCGCGGGCGGGCTGGCCTGTTCGGCGCTGGGTGGCCTGCTGCTGGTCGCCGCCGACGACGGTCAGGGCTCGCTGCCACTGGTGATGAGCGGCATCACGGTGCTCGCCCTGGGCACCGGACCGCTGTTCGCCCTGGGCACCGGGCTGGTCCTCGGCTCGGTGCCGCCGGAGCGGGCGGGCTCGGCGGCCTCGATGTCGGAGACCGGCAACTACTTCGGCGGCTCGCTCGGCTTCGCGCTGCTCGGCACGGTGGCCGCCGCGGTCTACCGCGCCCGGGCGGGCGGCTCCGACTCGCTGGCGGGCGCCGTCGAGGCCGCCCGGCACCTGCCCGCCGAGCAAGGCGCCGAACTGCTCCGCGGTGCCCGGGCGGCGTTCACCGCCGGGCTGCACGTCAACGGGCTGATCGCCGCAGCGCTGTTCGCCGGGCTGGCCGTGCTGACCCTGGCCATGCGCTCGGCGAAGCGGCCGGCGCCGGAGGAGCCGTTGCCGAACTACCAGGCGGCCCGGCCGTGAGGGCTTGAACCTGACACCGGTGTCAGCTCATACCGTCGGTGTGCGACGAACGCGGTAACCACGAAGGGGGAACGAGGGATGAGCGAGCTGACCGGCAAGGTGGCCCTGGTGACCGGCGGCAGCCGGGGCATCGGCGCGGCGGTGGCCAAGCGGCTGGCGGCCGAGGGGGCGGCGGTGGCGCTGACCTACGTCAGGGCCGAGGAGCAGGCCCGGCGGGTGGTCAAGGAGATCGAGGCGACCGGCGGCCGGGCGCTGGCGATCCGGGCGGACCTGGTCGAGCCGGACGCCGCCGCGCGGGCGGTGGAGGAGACCGTCCGCGAGCTGGGCGGCATCGACATCCTGGTGAACAACGCGGGCTTCCTCACCTACGGCCCGCTCACCGAGGTGTCGGTCGAGGAGCTCGACCGGGTGCTCGCCGTCGACATCCGCTCGGTGTTCCTGGCCGCGCAGGCGGCCGCCCGGCACATGGGCGGGGGCGGGCGGATCATCAGCATCGGCTCCTGCTTCAACGGGCGCGTCCCCGGTGCGAACTTCGTCCTCCAGGCGACCGCCAAGACCGCGCTGACCGGGCTGACCAAGGGCCTGGCCCGGGAGCTCGGCCCGCGCGGGATCACCGCCACCATCGTGGACCCGGGCCCGATCGACACCGACATGAACCCGGCCGACGGCGACTCCGCCGACTTCCAGCGCGGGCTCACCGCCCTGGACCGGTTCGGCGAGGCCGAGGACATCGCCGCCGCGGTGGCCTTCCTGGCCGGTCCCGGTGGACGCTACGTCACCGGCACCGCCCTCGCGGTGGACGGCGGCTACACCGCCTGAGCGCAGGGCCCGGGCGGGGCGGCGGCTTCGGTCGCCGCCCACAAGTAGCCCGGGCTCAGCTGCGGTTGTGGTCCCCGGTCGCGCCGTCGGTGAGTTCGCGCAGGATGTCCATGTGTCCGGCGTGCCGGGCGGTCTCGGTGGTCATGTGGATCAGCACCCAGCGCAGCGACACCGTCCGGCCCGACCAGGAGGTGCCGAGGGAGTCCAGCTCCAGCCGGTCGATCGCCTCGTCGGCGGCGGCCCGGGCGCGGGCGTAGAAGGCCAGCACGTCCGCCGTCGACTCGTGCGGCTCGATCCGCAGGTCGGAGCTCTCGTCGGAGTCGAGGTCGAACGGCAGCGGTCCGGTCTCCAGACCGAAGGTCTCGCGGAACCAGCCGAGTTCGGCGCCGCCGAGGTGCTTGACCAGCCCCAGCAGGTTCGTCCCCGAGGGCGTCAGCGGCCGGCGCAGCTGCTCGTCGTCCAGGCCCTCGACCTTCCACAGCACCGCGTCGCGGTGCCGGTCGAGGGCCGCGTGCAGGCTTTCCTTCTCTCCGCCGGTGAACGGCACGATCTTGATCATGGCCGGGACGGTACACGACGAACGGACGCTCACCCCCCGGAAAGTGCTGTTGTGTTGAATCTTGTGGGTTCCTGATAGGTGCAATATCGTATGGCACCCTCGCCCTGCCCTCATACAGGGCTCACTCACCCACTCGGGAAGCCCCCACATGCGCAGAACTCCACATCGCGTCGTCGGCATACTCGCCGCCACCGCCCTCGCGGCCTCCGGCCTCAGTGCCGCGGCACTCGTCACCGCCACTCCGGCCGCCGCCCTCGGCAACGGCAACGCCCTGACTCCGCCCATGGGTTGGAACTCGTGGAACAGCATCGGTGCCTACGTCACCGAGAGCGAGATCAAGCAGACCATCGACTTCATGTCGGCCAACGGCCTGGTGCAGGCGGGCTACGACACCGTCACCGTCGACGACGGCTGGTCGATGCGCCACCGGGACGGCCAGAGCACGGACTTCGCCAAGACCGCCGACGGCGCCATGCAGCTCTACGACAACAACGGCAATCCGGTCAGCGGCACCGACGGAGGCGGGAACGACACCACCAGCGGCCACCTGTTCCCGGAGCCCAACCAGTTCCCCGCGCAGACCGTCGACGGCAAGACCGTCAACGGCATCCAGTACCTGGCCTGGTACGCCCACAGCAAGGGCATGAAGTTCGGCCTCTACGCCACCGACACCTACACCACCTGCCAGGGCCACCCCGGCAGCCTCGGCCACGAGACCACCGACGCCGCCGACTTCGTCTCCTGGGGCGTCGACTTCGTCAAGTACGACGACTGCCCCTACGGCCCCACCATCTACGGCCCCGACGGCTACGCCTACTACCCGCAGGGCGAGGGCAGGGAGCTCACCCAGTCCATCTACGCCCGAACCCAGACCTTCCAGCGCGCCCTCGACGCGGCGACCGGTGCCGCGGGCAAGCCCAAGGTCACGCTCAGTCTGTCCGCGCAGCCCGCGCACACCGGCATCCCCTACCTGCTGAACGCCGGCGACCCGGCCCGGACCGATCCGCTGATCACGGCCGCCGGACCGACCCCGCCGCACCAGGCGCCCGGCTACTCGCCCACCGGAATCTGGTGCGGCCAGGTCGCCAACATGTGCCGGATCGGCGGCGACCGGGACAGCGAGCTGGACGGCGTGCTCTACAACGGCCAGCTGCAGACCGCACTGAAGTACCCGGGCAACGTCCACCCCGGCAGCTGGAACGACCTGGACATGATGTTCGCCGGCTGGCAGGACCCGAACGGCGTTTGGGGCGTCACCGACACCTACAAGGGCAACAAGCCCTTCACGGACGACGAGTCGCGCACCGAGCTGTCCGTACTGTCGATGATGGCGGCCCCGCTCATCTCCGGCGCGGACCTGCGCACCGCCGCCGACTCGCAGCACACCGCGAACGGCTACACCTGGTCCACCGGCATCAGCTCCTCCGCGCTGTCGCTCCTCAAGAACCGCGACATGATCGCCGTCGACCAGGACAGCCTCGCCAAGCCCGCCACCCTGGTCGGCAACCCGCCCTCCTCGCCGACCGCCCCCGTGGTCCTCAAGCGCCAACTCGCCAACGGTGACATGGCGGTGGCGCTGATCAACCAGGACCCGAACAACTGGGCCATGATCAGCGCGAGCTTCGCCGACCTCGGCCTGACCGGCTCCGGCTACGGCTACCGGGAGCTGTGGACGGGCGCCACCGGCACCGCCACCGGCTCCGTCGGCGGCAACTGGATCGCCGCGCACGGCGTCGCGCTCTACCGCCTCACCGGCGCGGGCACCGGCACGGGTGGCGGCACCGGAGGCGGCCGGGCGAGCGTCGTCGGCGACGGCAAGTACCACGCGATCAGCGCGGGCGGCACCGCGGGCCAGGCGCTCGAAGTCCAGGGCGGCTGCAACGCCCCCGTCGGCGGCAACTCCGGCATCAACGCCTACCAGAGCGGCAACGCCGCCCAGCAGTGGATGTTCACGGCCAACCCGGACGGCACCGCGACCATCACCGACAACTGCTACACCGCCGCCCAGGCGCACACCGTGCTCGCCGGCGGCAACGGCGTCGGCAGCGCCTACCTGCTCAACCCCTCGGCCAACAACCCCTGGCAGAAATGGAAGGTCACCCAGAACGGCAGCGGCGCGCTCACCATCACCAACGTCGGCAACGGTCTGACACTGGACGTCGCCGGTACCGCGGCCGGCTCCACGGGCATGACCAACCCGGCCAACCCGGCTGCGGCCGGCCAGAGTTGGACCCTCCTTTCTTGATCTTCATCGTCCGTTCACGCCGTTCACGGCGGAGGGGCACCCAAAGGTGGGCGGGGCCAGACAAGTAACCTCTTGGTGTCTTGTCGTTGCGACCTTACGCGTTGGCTGTCCTCCCCCCCCCCGTCTCA
>NZ_JBHTTU010000008.1:122500-157620 GCF_042794375.1 Kitasatospora sp. NPDC056531
CGGTGGGGGGTTTTGGGGGGGGTTGCCCTTTTTTTTTTTTTTTCCTCTTTTCCTCCCCTTCTTTTCTCGTCGGGTCCCCCCCCCTTTCCCCTCCCCCCCCCCGGGGCCCTGGTGTCGTTGCTGGACTGCCCAGTTGCCGGGTCGCTTGGCCGCTCAGCTCTGGGTGAAGCCCGTGAAGTCGGCCTCGCCACTGGTGCCCGCGCTGTGCGAGGTGGTGAACAGCCCGACGTCCTGGAGTGCGGCCACTCCCGGGAGGGTGGCCTGCCCCACCTTCGTCCAGGTGGTCCCGTCGGTGGAGCAGTAGCCGGTGTACGTCGAGCCGTCGCGCACCAGCTTCAGCCAGCTCGGATAGCTCGCGGACCCCGAACCCTGGTTCGCCGGGGCGCTGTTGGAGTCCAGCTTGCCGTCGCCGTCGCTGTCCCACTGAAGCACGTAGCCCTTGCCGGGTGCCTCGGCGAGGATGAGGTACCCGGTCGACCGGCCCGGCTCGGTGATGTTGTTGCGGACCATGATCCCGGCCTTGGCCCAGTCGCTGGTCGGAGCCTGCGCGGTGAGCTTCACGACCGTGGTGGAGCCGTCGTGTTCGGCGCCCGGTCGGTAGACGGTGCTGTACTGGTCGACGTCGTAGTAGAGGTCGGCGCCCGCGCCGTCGATGGAGAACGTCCCGTCCTGCGAGCCGAAGACGGCGGTGGTGTCGGTGAAGGTCCGGTACGGCGCCTGCACGGGTGCGGCCAGGACGACCGGCGTGGGCGCGGTGACGCTCTGCGGGCCGCCCGGCCCGTGCGCGGTGGCGGTGCCGGTCAGGGTGGCTCGGGTGATCGGCGTCGGCAGCTTCGCCGGGGCGGTCACGCGGAACGCGGCCTCCGCGTGGCCGCCGGCCGGCACGTGCCCGACCCGGGTCTCCGACAGAGGTGCGGCCGTCCACCCGGCCGGGACGTCAAGCCCGAGCACCACGTCGTTCGCGGACTGGGCACCGTTGTTGGCGAAGGCCGTGGTGACCGTGGCCGAGCCGCCCGGAGTGAGGTCGGGCACCTTGGTGTCGAGGACGAGGTCCGGGTGGTGCCCGCCGGGGTGGTCGGTCGGGGTGACCCGGTACATGACGGCACCGTGGCCGGGCACGGTGGAGCTGATCGCCCCGGCGGTCTCGCCGTCGGTGTGCTCCCACAGATCCCGCAGGAGGTACCCCTTGGCCTGCGGCAGGCCGACCGCGGCCGCGGTGGTCGAGATCACCGTGGGCTGCGGGTTCTCGTTGAACAGCGTGACGGCGACGCTGCCGTCGGCGAGCGGCTTGGCCAGGACGTCCAGACCTGCGGCCATGCTCACGGGCCGGCCCTGCTTGCCGAGCCGGTCCTGGTCGACGGCGATGACCTCGGTGTTGCCGTAGATCGCGAGGGTGTCGGCGCTCGCCTTGCGCAGATCGGTGCCGGCGATCAGCGGGGCCGCCATCTCCGCCCAGAGCGAGAAGTGGGCGCGGTCCTCGGTCGCCGTCATGCCGTTGCCGACCTCCAGCATGTCCGGGTCGTTCCAGCCGCCCGGGCCCGCGGCGTCGGCGAGCTTGGCGTTCGCGTGGAAGATGTCCAGCATCCGGCCGAACGAGGCGTCGATGTCCCCCGTGGTGCGCCAGAGTTGGCCGACACTGCCACCCCAGGTCCACACGCTGTCCAGGCCCCAGTTGCAGAGGCTGTAGACGATCGGGCGGCCGGCCTTCGTCAGGGCGTCGGCCATCGCGCGGTAGCGCTGCTGGGACGGTATGCCCTGGTTGTAGCAGTTGTCGTACTTGAGGTAGTCGACGCCCCAGGAGGCGAAGGAGTCCGCGTCCTGCTGCTCGTGGCCGAGGCTGCCGGGGAAGCCCGCACAGGTCAGCGTGCCGGCGCTCTCGTAGATGCCGAGCTTGAGGCCCTTGGCGTGTACGTAGGCGGCCACGCCGGTGATCCCGTGGGGGAACTTGACCGGGTCGGGGACGAGCCGACCCGCGGCGTCGCGGGCCTTGCCCATCCAGCAGTCGTCGATGTTGACGTACTGGTAGCCCGCGGCCCGGAGGCCGGCCGAGACCAGCTTGTCGGCGGTCTGCTCGACCAACTGCTCGTCGACGTCGCAGCCGAACGCGTTCCAGTCGTTCCAGCCCATCGGCGGTGTGGGGACCAGCACGGCGCCGGCCGAGTCGGCGGCTGCGGCGGGGGTGCTGGTGAGGGGGACAGCGGCGAGCGGCGCCGCTGCCAGCGAGGCCGCGAGTAACGCGGCCCACGTCTTGCGCATCGTGTCTCCTGGGTCCGGAGGGTTGCGGACGGTGGTGCAGGAACTGGCACCCTGCGCAGGGCGGGGGAAAGCGAACCAAATCAAACAGAGATAGTCAACACTCAACGCAATCAGACGGATATCAACGCGCTGCGGGGTCCTGATCATCGAGTGGCTGGAAGTCGCCGCCCATGCCGACGGAGCCCACCGCGTCGGTGGTCACGACGGGGTGGGCTCCGGCGGTGCCGTGGGCGGGTTTCGGGTCAGCCGAGTGCGGCGTCCCGGAGCCGGGCGGCGGCCTGCTCCGGGCTCACATCGGTGACGAAGGCGTCCAGGCCGGATTCCACGCCGGCCAGGTACTTGAGCTTGCCGGCCGCCCGTCGGATGGTGAACAGCTCCAGGTGGAGCGCGAGTTCGTCGCCGCCGGTGCTGGGCGCCTGGTGCCAGGCCGAGATGTACGGGGTCCGGTTGGGTGCCGAGCCGGGCGTGGCGGGGAACAGTGCGTCGAACCGGCGCAGCAGGTTCAGGTAGAGGCCGGGGAACTCGGCGCGCTCGGCCTCGGTGAGCGCGGTGAGGTCGCGGACGCGCCGGTGGGGGTAGAGGTGGACCTCGTAGGGCCAGCGGGCGGCGAACGGGACGAAGGCGGTCCAGTGTTCGCCTTGGAGGACGAGTCGTTCGGGGGAGTTGCGTTCGGTGGTGAGGAGGTCCTCGAAGAGGTTGCGGCCGGTGCGGGTCCGGTGCTCGTGGGCCTGGGTGATCATTCGGGTGGTGCGGGAGGGGATGAAGGGGAAGGCGTAGATCTGGCCGTGTGGGTGGGCGAGGGTGACGCCGATTTCTTCGCCGCGGTTCTCGAAGCAGTACACCTGTTGGACGCCGGGTAGGGCGGAGAGTTGCGCGGTGCGGTCGGTCCAGGCGTCCAGGACGAGGCGGGCCCTGGGTTCGTCGAGGTCGGCGAAGGAGGCGTGGTGGTCGGAGGTGAAGCAGACCACCTCGCAGCGGCCGTTGCCGGGGCGGAGGGTGTGCAGGGGTGCGTCCCGGGCCGTGACGTGTTCGGCGGAGCCGGTGGCGAGGGAGGGGAAGCGGTTCTCGAACACCGCGACCTCGTAGTCGGCGGCCGGGATCTCGCTGAGGTGCCCGTTCCGGGACGGGCACAGCGGGCACTGGCCGGCGGGCGGGTGGTAGGTGCGCTGCTGGCGGTGCGCGGCCACCGTCACCCACTCGCCGAGCACCGGGTCGAGCCGGATCTCGGAGAGGCTCGCGGTCGGCCCGAGCGGTCGCTCGTCCGGGACATCGCGGAGCGCACCGGGCTCCTGGTCGAAGTAGACGAGTTCGCGGCCGTCGGCCAACGTGGTGGCGGTTCTGTGCACCGCTGTACTCCTTACGCGTGGGACGTCGCCCCGGCAGTTTTCGAGCTTCAACAGATTCAAACAGAGACGATCGCTTGTCAACAACCGTTGTCGCTGGTGGCAGGTGTTCCGGACTGTCGGCTCGACCCGACTGAACATGGCCATCGCGAATGTTGACCCTGAGGGCAGTGGTGTTTGATTATGTCGGAATTCGCTCCCGTCTGCTGATGGACACCGCAGGCGGGAACCATCCCCGCCCGTACCAGGCATGGAGCTGAACAGATGATCGACGAGGCAGCCGGCGACTTCGAGGCCGTCCACGGGGCACGACCGGGCGGCGTGTGGGCCGCTCCGGGCCGGGTGAACCTGATCGGCGAGCACACCGACTACAACGACGGCTTCGTCCTGCCGATCGCCCTTCCGCACACCACCCGGGTCACCGCCCGCCGCCGGGAGGACGGACGGCTGCGGCTGTACAGCGCCCAGGGCGACGGCACCATCACCGACCTCGCGCTGGACGGCCTGGCACCCGGCGCCGTCGCCAGCTGGGCCGCCTACCCGGCCGGGGTCTTCTGGGCGCTCGCCGAGGCGGGGCACCCCGTCGGCGGGGCCGACCTGTTCGTCGACAGCGACGTGCCCGCCGGAGCCGGCCTCTCCTCCTCCGCCGCCCTGGAGTGCGCCACGGCCGCCGCCCTGAACGACCTCTACGACCTCGGCCTGACCGCGCCGGAACTCGCCCTGCTCGCCCAGCGGGCCGAGAACGCCTTCGTCGGCGTGCCCTGCGGCGTCATGGACCAGATGGCCTCCGCCTGCTGCACGGACGGCACCGCGCTCTTCCTGGACACCCGGACCCTGGAGCAGCGGCACGTCCCGCTCGACCTCGCGGCGGCGGGTCTGCGGCTGCTGGTGATCGACACCCGGGTCAAGCACGACCTCGGCGACGGCGCCTACGCCGCCCTGCGGGCCGGCTGCGAGCGCGCCGCCGAGCTGCTCGGGCTGCCCGCGCTGCGCGACCTCCCGGCCGCAGCCCTGGCCCCCGCGCTGGACCGACTGCCCGAGGAACTCCGGCCGCTGGTCCGGCACGTGGTGACCGAGAACGGGCGGGTGGCCGCGACCATCGAGCACCTGGACGCCGGCCGGATCGCCGAACTGGGCCCGATCCTGACGGCCGGGCACGCCTCGCTGCGCGACGACTTCCGGGTCTCCTGCCCGGAGACGGACCTCGCGGTGGAGGCCGCCGTCGCCGCCGGGGCGCTGGGCGCCCGGATGACCGGCGGGGGCTTCGGCGGCTCGGTCGTCGCGCTGGTCGAGGCCGCGCGCGTGGCGGAGGTCTCACAGGCGGTGGAGGTGGCTTTCAGGGCGGCGGGTTTCGCCGCACCGGTCACCTTCACCGCCGTGCCCTCGGCGGGCGCCCGGCGGGTGGGCTGACCCGGCCGAGCGCTCAGCCGGCCGCGGGGACGACGATGAGCTCGCCGACCGCCTCGGCGATCACCTCGCGGGCGGTCGCCGGGAGGGCGTCGTCGGTGATGAAGCAGTCGATCTCCGCCAGGGTCGCGAAGCTGCTCAGCCCGACGACGCCCCATTTGGTGTGGTCGGCGACCACGATGGTGCGGCGGGCGGAGGCGATCAGGGCCCGGTTGGTCTGCGCCTCGGCCAGGTTGGGCGTGGTGAGGCCGGCCTGCTCGCTGACCCCGTGCACGCCGAGGATCAGCAGGTCCACGTGCAGCGAACGGATCGTCTGGTCGGCCAGCGCTCCCACCAGGGCCGCCGAGCGCGTGGGGGATCCACCGGTCAACAGCAGCGACGGGACGCCCTCCTTCCCGTCGCTTCCCGCTGCCCACAGCAGGTCCGCGATCCGCAGCGAGTTGGTCACCACCGTCAGTTCCGGGATCTCCAGCAGCCGGGCGGCGACCGCGTAGGTCGTGGTGCCGGCCGAGAGGGCCACCACGCTGCCCGGCTCCACCAGTTTCACCGCGGCGTCCGCGAGCGCGGCCTTGGTGCCCTCCTCCAGGGCGGATTTGGCGTCGAAGCCGGGTTCGAAGGTGCTCGCCGTCCCGGTCGCGACGGCCCCGCCGTGGACCTTCTCCACGGTGCCCTGGCGGGCCAGCGCGTCGAGGTCCCGGCGGATGGTCATGTCGGACACGCCGAACTGCTCGACCAGCTCGGCGACCCGGACCGCGCCGGCCCGGCGGATCGCCTCCAGGATCAGCGCCTGGCGCTGGGCGGCGAGCAACGTCTGGTCAGCCACGGAGGACCTTTCGATCGAACGAGCACGTGCGGCTTGTGCGTTCTCGTCGGCGACCGGGAACGCGGCTGGGTCCTGCGGGAGCCATTATCCCAGGACCGGCGGGCCACCTGTCTGCCCGGTACCCGGTCGGCCATGGAACCGCCGGTGCCGCGGTCGGGCCCGGCCCGACCGCGGCGATCGGCAGGCGTCAGGCGGGCAGGCCGACGGCGCGTTCGCGGTTGCGGCGCTGCTGGATGACGACGGCGGCGACCAGCAGGGTGCCCTGGGCGACGTTCTGCCAGAAGGCGTTGATGCCCTGGACGGTGAGGCCGTTCTGCAGCGCGCCGAGGAGTGCGACGGCGAGCAGGGTGCCGCCGATGCCGCCCTTGCCGCCCTTGAGGGCGCAGCCGCCGAGGGCGGCGGCGGTGATGGATTGGAGTTCCAGGCCCTCGCTGCCGGAGACGGGCTGGCCGCTGCCGGTGCGGGCGGTGAGCAGCACGCCCGCGAGGGCGGCGACGGTGCCGGAGAGGGCGTAGGCGGCGATCAGGTACTTGTTGAGGTTGATGCCGGCCAGGCGGGCGGCGGTGTCGTTGCCGCCGATGGCGTAGATGTTGCGGCCGATGTCGGTGTAGGTGAGCAGGGCGTGCACGGCGGCCGCGGTGAGGATCAGCAGCCAGACCATGGTGGGCAGGCCGGCGATCTTGCCCCGGCTGAGGAAGACGAAGACGGGGTCGTTGAGGACGTAGCCCTGGGCGCGGCCGTCCGAGACGAGCTGGGCGACGCCCTTGTAGGCGGCCAGTCCTGCGAGGGTGGCGATGGTGGGGTTGACCCGGCCGTAGACGATCACGGCCCCGTTGAACAGGCCGATGCCGGCGCCGATGGCGAGGGCGGCGCCGATGCCGAGGTAGGGGCTGTTGCCGGTGGAGGTGAAGACCATGGCGCTGGTGACGGAGGCCAGGCCGGCCTGGGAGCCGACCGAGATGTCGAGGCCGCCGCAGATGATCACGACGGTCTGGACGACGGCCAGCAGGCCGGAGATGGTGGCGGCCTCGGCGATGACCTGGATGTTGTCCCAGCCGACGAAGTTCGGGTTGAGCCAGCCGAACAGGGCGACGACGGCGACGAGGGCGCCGATCAGGCTGAGGTTCTGGCCGCCGACCGCGGCGATCAGGGCGCGCGGGCCGCCGGACCGGGCGGGCAGGGCTCCGGTGTCCGGCACCGGGGCGGTCGGGGGCGTGACGGTGCTCATGCGCCCACCTCGCTGCGCTCGGCAGGGGCATTCGCCCACGCGCGCCTTTCGATGATTCGCTCGCTGCGCTCGTTCATGCGCCCACCTCGCTGCGCTCGGCAGGGGCATTCGCCCACGCGCGCCTTTCGATGGTTCGCTCGCTGCGCTCGTTCATGCGCCCACCTCGCTGCGCTCGGCAGGGGCATTCGCCCACGCGCGCCTTTCGATGATTCGCTCGCTGCGCTCGTTCAACGGGTCTCTCCGGTCTGGGCGGGGGCGGTGGTGGCGAGGTCGTCGGCCATGGCGAGGGCGAGGACGGCCTCTTCCGTGGCCTGCTCGCGGGTGAGCTCGCCGGTGGTGCGGCCGTTCTGCATCACCACGATGCGGTCGGCGAGGCCGAGCACTTCGGGCAGTTCGGAGGAGATGACCAGGACGGCGGTGCCCTCGCGGGCGAGGTCGGCGATGATCTGGTAGATCTCGGCCTTGGCGCCGATGTCGACGCCGCGGGTGGGTTCGTCGAGGATCAGCAGGTCGGGTCTGCGGGCGAGCCAGCGGGCCAGGACGACCTTCTGCTGGTTGCCGCCGGACAGGGTGCGGACCTCCGCCTCGACGGAGGGTGCGCGGACCCGCAGCCGGTCGGCGTACTCCTGGGCGAGGTCCTTCTCCTGCCGGCGCTTGATGAACCGCCACCGGCTGAGCCGACGCAGGCTGACCAGCGAGGTGTTGTCCCGGATCGTGCGGTGCAGGAACAGCGCCTGGGCCTTGCGCTCCTCGGGGGCCAGGCCGATGCCGGCGGCGATGGCCGCGCGGGGGTTGCGCAGTCGCAGGACTTCGCCGTTGAGGGCCACCGTGCCGGAGCGGATCGGGGCGTCGCCGGCGAGGGCGAGGGCGAGTTCGGAGCGTCCGGCGCCGATCAGGCCGGCCAGTGCGACGACCTCGCCGGCCCGGACTTTGAGGCTGATGTCGCTGACGTCGTCGGTGGTGACATCGTCGACGTCCAGGACGACGCGGTCGGTGGCGACCTGCTGGCGCACGAAGAGGGTGGAGAGGTCGCGGCCGACCATGAGCCGTACCAGTTCGCTCTCGCCGGTGGCGGTGGCCTGGACCACGCCGGCGAGGCGGCCGTCGCGCAGCACGGCGATGCGGTCGGCGAGTTGGAAGATCTCCTTCATCCGGTGGGAGACGTAGATGACCGCGATGCCCTCGTCGCGCAGGCGCCGGATCAGGGTGAACAGGGCCTCGACCTCGTGCTCGGAGAGTGAGGAGGTGGGCTCGTCGAAGGCGATCGCGCGTGGTGGGACGGCGCCGGTCAGGGCCCGCATGATCTCGACCAACTGGCGTTGGGCGGGCGTGAGTTCGGAGCCGAGGAGGTCGGGGTCCAGGACCTTGTCGAAGCCGAGGCGCCGCAGGTCGGCGGTGATCCGGCGGCGCAGTTCGGCGCGGTCCAGGCGGCGCAGCCGGGTGCGGGGCAGTGAGCCGGTGTAGACGTTCTCGGCGACCGGGACGTGGGGGATGATCTCGGGTTCCTGCGGGATGATCCGGATCCCGGCGCGGCGGGCGTCCTGCGGGGAGTGCAGGTCCAGGGCCTTGCCGTCCAGCAGGACGCGTCCCTGGGTGGGGCGGTGGTCGCCGGTCAGGATGCGCAGCAGGGTCGACTTGCCGGCGCCGTTCTCGCCCATCAGGGCGGTGACCTGGCCGGGCGGGAAGGTGAGGGTGACGTCGGTGAGCGCCTGGACGGTGCCGAAGCGCTTGGACACCCCCTCGGCGCTCAGGCCGGCGGAGCCGTCCGGTGGCGGCAGGGGCGAGGGTTCAGGTGGGGTCATCGGGGCCTCGTTGGCGGTGCGGTACGGCGGTGCGGGCGGTCTTCGGGAGCGTCGGGGGTGCGGCGGGGCCGGCGCAGGCCTGCCGCACCGCCGGCTCGGCGCGACGTCGGGTGCGGCGTCAGCTGCAGGACACGCCCGCGGACTGCCAGGTCGCGGCGTCGACCATCTTGGTCGGGGCGAAGGCCTCCTTGGGGAAGTCCTTGCCGTTCTTGAGCTTGTCGTACATCGTCTGCACCGACAGGGCGCCGACGTCCTTGCCGTTGATGAACAGGGCGGCCTTCATACCCGACGGCTTGCCGGAGGCCCAGTCCTTGCACGCCAGGTAGGCGCCCAGGCCGACACCGTCGATGTCGTCGGGGCTGATCCCGGCGTTCTGCAGGGCGGTGACGGCGCCCTGGACGTTCTCGTCGTTGCAGCCCCACGCCACCCAGTGCTTGACGCCGGGGTTGGCGGTGATGGTGGCGGCCACCTTGTCCTGGGCACCGGTCGGGGTGTTGTCGGTGGCCACGTCGATGGTCTGCACTCCCGGTACGGCCTGGTCGAAGGCGTCCTTGGCGGCCTTGACCCGGTCGCCGCAGACGGTCACGTCCTGCTTCCAGGCGGAGAGGATCCGGGTGTCGGCCGCGTTCCAGCCGGCCTTCTTGAACTCCTCCGCGGCGCGCTGGCCGACCTGCTGACCCATCTGCCGGCCGGAGAAGCCGATCCGGGGCACCAGGTCGCCCGCGGCGCACTGCGCCGGGGAGGGGCCGCTCGCGCAGACCTGGTCGTCGGAGGTGAGCAGTGCGGCCTTGGCGTCCCGGGCCGTCTGGACGACCTGCGGGCCGACGGCCGGGTCCGGGACCACGATGATCAGGCCGTTGCTCTTCTGCGCGATCGCGGCCTGCACCTCGCCGACCGTCTTGTTGGCGTCGTTGCCGAGGTTCACGACCTTCAGGTCGGCGCCCAGCTCGGCGGCCTTGGCCTTGGCGCCCGCGGCCTCGTCCACGAAGTACTGCTGGTCGCCCTGCTTCTGCAAGTAGGTGATCGAGACCTTGCCGGACACCGGGGCCACCGGAGCGTCGGCGCCGGAGGAGGAGGTCTGCCCGGTGGAACAGGCCGTCAGACCGAAGGCGGTGACCAGGCTCAGCGCGGCGAGGGAGGCCAGGCGGCCGCGGGGGGAGAGGTGCATGGTGGGGCTCCTGAGGGTGGGGGCCGATCAGCCAGTAGCAACAGAATCAATCAGAAAGCATCGTAATCAAACGCGATGGAGCAAAAGGAAACGCCCAGCTCAGGCCTGAGTCAAGCTCAGGTTTGCCTCTGGGGCGGTTTCGAAACCGTCTCGTTATGCCCGCCGGCCCTCGCGGGCGCGCTGCGCACTCCATCGGGCTCCTGGCGGTCGTCCTGGTCAGGAGCGGTCAACGGGGGAGCGCTCGACGGCATCCACCTACCGGTCGATGGGCAGGTAGGTGCTCATGACAGCTTCGGGGAAAGCCGGGGCATCGTCAATGGTCGCGGCACCCAGGCGTGTTGGGTCGCCGCGATGATGTGTGGATCGATGATTCCAGGTTGTTGATTGGTGTTGGAAGTCGAGGCGCGCGAGACCGGGCGAGGACGCACGCGGGCCCCCGGACCGACAAGCGGTCCGGGGGCCCGAAGTGCGGCGGGCGGACGGTCAGATGACCGTCTCGGCCTCCAGGTAGCGCTCCTGGGGGACGGTCTTCAGCTCGGCGACCGCCTCGGCCAGCGGGACCAGGTTGATGTTGGTGCCCTGCAGCGCGGTGATGTGCCCGAAGGCGCCCTTGTGGACGGCCTCGACGGCGTGCCAGCCGAAGCGGGTGGCGAGCACCCGGTCGTAGGCGGTCGGGGTGCCGCCGCGCTGGGTGTGGCCGAGGATCACCGGACGGGCCTCCTTGCCGAGGCGGTGCTCCAGCTCGCGGGAGAGCTGGGTGGCGATGCCGGTGAAGCGCTCGTGGCCGTAGATGTCCTTGCTGCCCTCCTCCCAGTGCATGGTGCCGGGCTCGGGCTTGGCGCCCTCGGCGCAGACCACGATGGCGAACTTCTTCTGGCGGTCGAAGCGCTCGCGGACGACGGCGGTGAGCTTCTCGATGTGGAACGGGCGCTCCGGGACGACGATGGCGTGGGCGCCGGCCGCCATGCCCGCGTTCAGCGCGATCCAGCCGGTGTGCCGGCCCATGACCTCGACGACCATGACCCGCTGGTGGGACTCGGCGGTGGTCTTCAGCCGGTCCAGCGCCTCGGTGGCGACCGAGACGGCGGTGTCGAAGCCGAAGGTCACGTCGGTGGCGGCGATGTCGTTGTCGATGGTCTTCGGCACGCCGACGATCGGCAGGCCCGCGTCGCTCATCAGCTTGGCGGCCTTCAGAGTGCCCTCGCCGCCGATCGGGATCACCGCGTCCAGGCCGAGGTCGGAGCAGTACTTCTTGGCCCGCTCCACGCCGTCCCGCAGGTGGCTCGGCTGCACCCGGGAGGACCCGAGGATGGTGCCGCCCTGGGCGAGGATGCCGCTCACCGAGTCCAGGGTCAGGGGGCGGTGGTGGCCCTCCAGGAAGCCGCGCCAACCGTCCTCGAACCCGATGATCTCGTCGCCGTGGTCGACCACCCCGCGGTGCACCACGGAACGGATCACCGCGTTCAGGCCGGGGCAGTCACCGCCGCTGGTCAGCACTCCGATACGCATTAGCTTTGCAACTCCCGAGCAGAACCGAGGAACGGCCGGACTACAGGCTGGGACGACGAGCCGACACCGTAACGAGGCGCTCCCACGCCGGGATGGCGGGGAGGTGGCCGCGAGGTGAAGGACCGGCCGATCCGGACAGAACGTCCGAAAACGGCCGTGAAGTCGAGCATACGGCCCCTGGTCCGGCCGGGCAGGAGCCGACGCGGGAGCGGCGCCGTCGGCGCCCCCGCGCGGAATTGCAGCCTGCTGCCGAGGAGGGTGTGCAGCTGGCAGCCCCATTGTCGTACGTCCGGGGCCGCCCGTGGGCCGGGTGACCGCATGGCGGGCACCCGGGCGGGGCGTGCGGGCGTACTACGAGGGGCGCGTCGTGGCGGCGATGCGCTCGGCGCGCAGCGCGTCGTACCAGGTGGTGTCGGCCGGCGGCAGGGCGTTGACGTCCAGCGCCAGCTTGATCAGCATGTCGGCCACGGCGGGGTTGCGCGCCAGTACCGGGCCGTGCAGGTAGGTGCCGAAGACGGTGTCCCGCCAGGCGCCCTCGGTGCCGTCGCCGGTGCCGTTGCCCCGGCCGACGGTGACGGTGGCGAAGGGCTGGACGCCCTGTCCGAGGTGGGTGACACCCTGGTGGTTCTCGAAGCCGGTCAGCTGCGGCAGGCCGAGCCGCGGGTCCACGTCGGCCAGCACGTCGCCGACGCAGCGGGCGCCCTCGCCGCGCGTGGTCCAGGCGTCGAGCAGGCTGAGGCCCGGCTCGCGCTCGCCGAGGTCGTTGATGAACTCGTGGCCCATGATCTGGAAGCCGGCGCAGACGCCGAAGATGATCGCGCCGTTCTCGGCGGCCCGTACCAGGCC
This sequence comes from Kitasatospora sp. NPDC056531, assembly GCF_042794375.1. Taxonomy (NCBI): domain Bacteria; kingdom Bacillati; phylum Actinomycetota; class Actinomycetes; order Kitasatosporales; family Streptomycetaceae; genus Kitasatospora; species Kitasatospora sp. NPDC056531. Next base: position 134,883 of record NZ_JBHTTU010000008.1, read on the forward strand.
GCTGTCGGCGCGCAGCCGCTCGGCGGCCAGGCGCTGGGGGCGGTCCTCGCCGCCGCCGATCAGGTAGATGTCCCCGCTGGTGGGGATCGCCTGGTCGGAGCGGACGTCGATCCGGGTCACGTTGAGATGGCGCTGGCGGGCCCGCCGCTCCACGACCAGGGCGTTGCCCCGGTCACCGTAGGTGCTGAGCAGGTCCGGGTAGACCCAGACCACGCGCAGGCTGCTCTCACTCATCCTCGAAGGCCTTCCGTCACGAAAAGACTGGCGTGCGGGCGCGGCATCAGCCGGCCACGACCTTCCGCAGCTGCTGGAAGGCGGTGTAGTTGGCGATGGCCTCGATCCGGCCGGGCGGGGCCATCCGGACGGCCTGCTCCAGGGTGTCCACCACGTGGAACTGCAACCCGGCGACCTCCAGGCGGACGGCCAGGTCCAGCTTGCGCTGGCCCATCACGAAGATGGGGTGGCCGGCCAGGCGCTCGTAGTCGACGTCCCACAGCCAGGAGGTGTCGGTGCCGTCGGCGTCGAGGGCGTTGACCGAGAGGATCACCGGGGCCGGCGGGCCGTCGATCAGCGAGAAGGTCTCCAGCCAGCCGGCCGGGTTCTTGGCCAGCAGCAGCCTGATGTCCCGGCCCTGGTACTGGACCACGTCGTAGCGGCCGGCCACGGCGGTCACCGAGCGCATCCGCTCCAGCGCGACCTGCGGGGAGACGCCGAACACGGCGGCGACGGCGGCCGAGCTGGTGGCGTTGGCCAGGTTGGCCCGTCCGGGCAGCTGCAGCTGGATCGGCCAGGCGCCGCGCTGCGGGTCGATCACGTGGGTGCCCTGGAGCGCCCAGTGCGGGTTGGGGCGCCGGAAGCCGCAGTCCTGGCAGAACCAGTCGTCGCCGGGGCGCTGCATCACACCGCCGCACGCGGGGCAGGACCAGGCGTCCTCCTTCCAGGCCTGTCCGGCGGCCACCCAGACCACCTTCTTGCAGGAGGAGGCGGCCCAGGTCACCAGCGGGTCGTCGGCGTTGGCGATGACCACGGCCTCGGTGTCCTGCAGGCCCTCGCGCCACTTCTCCGCCATCATGCGGGTCTCGGCGGCGCGGTCGAGCTGGTCGCGGGAGAGGTTGAGCAGGGCGATCGCCTTGGGGCGGGTGTCGCGGGCGACGGTCGCCAGGTACTTCTCGTCGACCTCGATCACGCCGAAGCGGGCGTCACTGCCGCCGGCCAGGGCGGAGGTGATGCCGGCCGGCATGTTGGCGCCCAGGGCGTTGGAGACCACCGGGCCGGCGGCGCGCAGCGCCTCGGCGATCAGGCGGGTGGTGGTGGTCTTGCCGTTGGTCGCGCTGACCAGGACGACGTCCAGGTGGTCGGCGAGGGTGGCGAGCAGATCGGGGTCGAGCCTGAGGGCGACCTTGCCGCCGATCACCGAGCCGCTTCCGCGTCCGGCCTTGCGCGACACAGCGGCGGCGACCCGACCGGCCGTGACCGCGATCTTGGCGCGGGCCGGCAGCGAGGCGTCGCGTGCGCCAGTGGGCTCCGATTCGGTGCCTGCCATGCTCAGTGGTTCCTCCTTGCTGCGGCACCGCCCGTGGCCGGATAACAGGCCGTCGGGCGGCGGGGACGGGGTCAGCCTACCGACTCCGTCGCCCGACCGGACGATCCGGACCCCGCGCCGCCTGCTGCGACACGGGCGCGGGGGCCGCTGACTGTCCGTCAAGGAGGGCGGTGTACGGAGGGACCCTTCGTTCCCGGGCGGGCGCTACGCGGCCGTCGCCGGGTTCCCGGGACGCTCCGTAAGGATGTGGTGAAGAAATGGTCAGCGGCCCGGAGCGGGGGTGGGCGTGGGGGCGGTTCCGGCGGCCAGGGTGGCGGTGATCACCACGGTGCCGTCCTCGGCGCGGAAGTCCAGCGGCGCGGCCAGCCGGCGCATCGCGGCGATCAGCGCGGCGTTCGCGGCCTGGGTCACCGCGTACACCGTCCCGACCCCGGCCGCCCGGGCCGCCGCGGTCAGCCGTCGCAGCAGGGCCAGGCCCAGTCCGTGCCGCTGCCAGGCGTCCTCGACCAGCACGGCGAGCTCCGCCTCGCCGTCGTCCCACATCAGGTGCCCGAGGGCGAGCAGCCGCCCGTCGGGGGCGGTCACGGCGAGGCTGCGGCCGTGCCGGGCGTCCAGCAGGTGGTCCAGGTAGCGGTCGGCGTCGCGGACCGGCCCGTGGTAGCGCAGCCGCAGCGCGGTGGGGGAGCAGCGGCCGTGCATCGCGAGGGCCGCCGCTTTGTCGGCCGGCCCGGCGGGGCGCAGCAGCAGCTCGGTCCCGTCCGGCAGGGACAGCCGGGCCACCTCCTCCGCGGTCTGGGCGTCCGGACGGGCCGGCGCCGGGTGCGGGCGGGCCTGCCGGTGCGGGCCGCCGGTGAGCGCGGGCGGCCGGGCGGCCTGGCCGTCGGGCGCCGCGCACCGGGTCCTTGGGTCGGACCTGCGGAAGGGCCGGTGCCAGAGCCGTTCGGAGCCAGTGCGTGATGCCGTCATGGGGCCGACGCTACCGACAGTGCGCTTCCGGCCGGTTACGTGATCGTGAACGCACTGATGCCCGGGGCGCAGGCGGCCCCCGGGCCGGGACGACCCCGCCGGAGGCCCGGTCCGGCGCCTCATGCGGCCGGGACGGAGTGACCGCGCACTGACCGAGCACTGACCGCGCACTGACCGGACACACTCACGGATGGCTCAGGTTCCGTGACCGCCGGAGCCCCTTCGGATAGGGATGGCTCGGCTCTCCGCCGAACCCACCTCGATCCGAAGGGGCTCTCCCATGCTCACCAGGAACTCCGCACTGGCCACCGCCTGTTGCGCCCTGCTGCTGGCCGTACCGCTCGCCCTCGCGCAGTCGGCCGCCGCCGACAGCATCAGCAGCACCAGCAACAACGGCCCCAAGACCCCAGAGGAGGCCGCCACCTGCAAGGCCGTGACCGGCGCCCTGCTCGGGGGCTTCGGCAGCATGCTGGGCAACGCCGTGTGCGTCGTCCAGCCGCCGAGCAACGGCTGAGCCCGGGTCCTCGTCGAACCGGCGGCGGGTGCGTCCTCAGGCCCCCGCCGGCGTCGAGGTCAAGACCGGGAACCGACCGATCGGTGGAGCCGCGCCGGCGTCCTCCGGTCCCGACGGGTTCAGGCGATCCGGGTCGGGGCGTCCTCGACGGTGTGGCCGGTGGTGGTGAGCAGGGTGGTGAGGGCGGCGGGGCTCAGGGACAGAGGGGTGCGGAGGAACAGTTCGTCGGTGGTGGGGTGGGGGTGGAGCGAGACCAGGGTGATCTGGTGGTCGGCGAGGGTGGTGTGGGTGTGGGCCAGGGCGGTGGTGCGCACCCGCCACAGGACGGTCGGGGGAGGGGCGTGCGGGGACCACCAGGCGTGCAGCAGGGCGGCGGCGAGCAGCGCGAGGGCGGAGGTGGCGAGGACGATCGGGCCGTCGGAGCCGTGGAGGACGACCTTCGCGATCAGGTCGGCGGCGGTGACGGAGAGGAAGGCGGCGGCGAGTTCGACGGTGTCACGGCGCCAGCGGCGGGCACGGTGGAAGGAAGGCTTCGAGTGCTCCATGGCCTCCACCGTGCCCGACCGGTGTTTCCCGATCACGAACCCGCCGTGACCTGGCCGTTAAGGTCCGCCCGGGGGTGTTACGGGAGCAGCTCGTGGGCCGCGGCCTTCACCTCGGCGAGGAGCAGGTGCAGGTCCTCCTCGGTGGTCGCGGCGTTGAGCAGGCAGGCGCGGAGCATCTCGTGCTCGCCGAGCCGGGCGCCGGTGACGAAGACCCGCCCGCGCCGCTGGACGGCGAGCGGGAGGTCGCGGTTGAGGGCGTCGCGGGCGGCGGCGTCCCGGCCCGGGGCGCGGTGGCGGAACGCGACGATGGAGGTCTGCACCTCGGCGAGCAGCTCCAACTCCTCGTCGGCCTCGACGAGTTCGCCCAGGCGCCGGGCGAGTGCGGTGCAGTGGGCGATGTCCTGGGCGAGGCCGGCGCGGCCGCGGTGGGCGATGGTGGCCCAGACCTTGAGGGCGCGGAACGGGCGGGTCTGCTCGGTGCCGTACTCGGAGAACCAGCCGAGCGAGCCGGCCGCCTCGTCGCGCAGGTAGGACGGGACGAGGCTGAAGGTGCCGCGCAGCTCGTCGGTGTCACGCACCAGCGCGCAGCCGCAGTCGACCGGGACGCCGAGCCACTTGTGCGGGTCGAGGGCGAGCGAGTCGGCGCGCTCCAGACCGGCGTAGCGGTGGGCGATGGCGGGGTCGAGCCGGCCGAAGGCGCCGTACGCGCCGTCCACGTGCAGCCAGAGCCGCTGCTCCTGGCACAGGTCGGCGATCGGGCCGAAGGCGTCCACCGCGCCGGTGCCGACGGTGCCGGCCGAGGCGACCACCAGGAAGGGCAGCAGCCCGGCGGCGCGGTCGCGCTGGATCGCCGCCCGCAGGTCCGCTGTGTCCAGGCGGCCGTCGGGCCCGGTGGCGACGGTGCGCAGCTGCCTGCTGCCGAGGCCGAGGAGCTCGGCGGCCTTGCGGACGCAGGAGTGGGTCTCGCCGGTGACGTAGCCGACCAGCGGCGGCATCCCGGCCAGGCCGTCCGCGCGGACGTCCCAGCCGGCCTGCCGGGCGGCGCGGTTGCGGGCGGCGGCGAGGCAGACGATGGTCGCCATCGAGGTGCCGGAGGTGAGCAGGCCGCCGCCGGCCGGGTGCGGGAAGCCGACGAGTTCGGCGATCCAGCGGACCACGGCGCGCTCCAGGTGGACGTCGGCGTGGTCGCCACCGGCCGAGCTGGGGTTCATCGCGGCGGCGGCGAGGGTGGCGAGCACCCCGGCGGGGGCGGGGGCGGAGTTGACCCAGCCGAAGAAGCGCGGGTTGCCGTTGCCCATGGGGTGGGGGAGGACGTCCCGTCCGATGGCGTCCAGCAGCTCGGTGAGCGGCCGGCCCCGGTCGGGCAGCGGGGCGTCGAGCAGCGCCTGCCGGGCGGCGGGGTCCATCGGCTGCCAGACCGGGCGGGCGGGCAGTTCGGCGAGGTAGTCGGAGACGAGCTCGGCGGTGGTGTGGGCGGCGGCGCGGAAGTCCTCGGTGGTCATGGCGTGCTCCAGGGAGGCCGGGGTCGGACTGGGCGAGGCGCGGCTTCCTCGGCGCACCCTGGTCAGGCGATGGTCGGGCGATCTTACGCAGAGGGCCCGCGCCGGGTGGCGCGGGCCCTCAGGCTGAGACCGGGTGGGGTCAGTCCAGGGAGCCGGACAGTCCGCTCGCGGAGCGGCAGTAGCCCTGCATCTCCTTGTTGGTGATCTTCGCGCAGAGCCGTCCGGCGGCGCCGCCGTCGGTGTAGTTGACCGTGTAGTAGCTGACCAGCCCCTCCGTGCAGGCCTTGCGCTGCCAGCCGTCGGCGGCGGTGGCGCACTGCTGGGCGGCCCAGTCCTCGCGGTCCAGGTTGTACTTCATGGTGCGCGAGCCGACGCCCCGGCTGCAGTCCACGGCCCCGCCGTTGGCCTTGCCGTTGAGGCACCACTTGAGGGCGTCGGCGTAGACCTCGGGGTGGTTCGGGTAGTCGTGCGAGGAGAGGTAGAAGGTCGGGGCGTAGAAGTAGCAGGCGGACTGGAACAGTGCGGGCTGGTCCTTGCACGGGTACAGCGGGTCCTGGGCGAGCTTGTCGGCGGGCAGGTTCGCCTTGGCCTGCTCGTCCTCCTCGTCCGGGCCGAAGAGCTGCATGAACAGGCCCTCGGAGCAGCGGATCCGGTTCTGCTCGGTGGTGAACTTGTTGCACAGGTCGCGCGCCTTGGAGACGTCCTGCTTGGCGACGAACATGGTGCCGTGGCCGACGCCGTGGATGCAGGGGCCGGTGTTCTTGGGGGCGCACAGCTTGAGCAGGTCCACCTCGGGCTGGGTGGAGGCGTTGAGCATCTCCTCGACCGCGCCGTGCAGGTAGCCGGCCGCGCAGGTCTCGTGCGGGAAGGAGATGACCTTCTGGAAGTCCTCGTTGAAGCGCTTGACCGCCGCGTGGCCGAGCTCGTGCGCGATCGGGTGGCAGAAGCGCACGGTGTACGGCTTCTCCTTGGTGATCCGGTCGAGGTCGGCGAGGGCGACGCCGGGGTCGGTGGCGTCCATCTCGGCCATCAGCTTGTTGCGCAGCGTCGAGCGGGTCCACACCGCCGGGTCGCCGGTCGGGGTGGCGCTCGCGGTGCCCGCCACGGCGGGCTGGGCGTCGGGGGCGGTGCCGGCGACGGCCGGGGCCTCGCTGGCCGCCGCGGGCGACCAGTCGGTGACGGCCACCGAGCCGAGGCCCAGGACGCCCAGGAGCAGGGCGGTGAGAATCGCGAATACTCGCGGCTGCATGACGGGATCCCCCGGCGGATCGAGGTGAACGGTTCGCTCCCATCCTGACGGCACGGGGGCGGGAAGCCGCGTTTTCGCCCGCCATTCGGGAGGTGTCGGCGACGCTACCGCATCGTGCGACGTCCGGGCGGGGCGGGCCGGTTCCCGGTGATCGCCCGGACGGCGCAGCGGTCTCGGCGCGGGCCGCCGCACCGTCCGGTCACAAGGGTCAGAGCTCCAGCGTCACCTGGTACTCCGTCAGCCAGGCGTCCAGGTCCAGCGCGAAGTCGACGCCGAGCAGGACCGACCGCGGGTCGGTGTCCGGGGCGAGCGCGGCCGCGAGCCGGCCCCGGTCGAGCAGGTCGAGGGCGGGGGACTCGTGCCGGGCGGCGAGCTGGGCGAGTTCGGCGCGCAGCAGCGCCGGGTAGTGCGGGTCGGCGATGACCGGGTACGGGCTCTTCACCCGGTCGGCGATCGCGGCCGGCAGCACGTCCCGGACGGCGGCGCGCAGCAGGCTCTTCTCCCGTCCGTCGAAGCTCTTCATCGCCCACGGGGTGTTGAAGACGTACTGGACCAGCCGGTGGTCGCAGAACGGCACCCGCACCTCCAGCCCGTTGGCCATGCTCATCCGGTCCTTGCGGTCGAGCAGGATGCAGACGAAGCGGGTCAGGTTGAGGTAGGAGATCTCGCGCATCCGCCGCTCCAGCGGGTCGGCGTGGTCCAGGTGCGGGACCTCGGCGATCGCCTCGCGGTAGCGGGCCCTGCGGTAGCCGTCCAGGTCGAGCTTGGTGAGCAGGCCGGTGTCCAGCAGGTGTTCGCGCGGGACGGAGCCGGGGCCGGCGATGGTGGCCATGCCGGCGAGCCAGGGGAAGTCCTCGGTGGCGACGGTCGTCGGGTCGTGGAACCAGCGGTAGCCGCCGAACAGCTCGTCGGCGGACTCGCCGGACAGCGCCACGGTGGACTCCCGGCGCACGCCCCGGAAGAGCAGCAGCAGTGAGATGTCCATGTCGCCGACGCCGTTCGGCAGGTCGCGGGCGCGCAGTACGGTGGCGCGCCGGGACAGGTCGGTGAGCTCGGCGGCGTCCAGCTCGATCACCGTGTGGTCGGCGCCGACGTGCTCGGCGAGCAGCTGGGCGTACGGGCCGTCCTGGGTCTGCCGCACCTCGTCGGTGTGGAAGTTCCGGCTCTGGCCGGTGAAGTCGACGGCGAAGGAGCGCACCGGGCCGGCACCGGCCCGGCGCAGCGTCATCGCGGCGAGGGCGGTGACGGCGCTGGAGTCCAGGCCGCCGGAGAGCAGCGAGCACAGCGGCACGTCCGAGTCCAGCTGGCGGTGGACGATGTCGTCCAGCAGGGCCCGGACGGTGGCGACGGTGGCCTCCAGCGAGTCGGTGTGCTCGCGCGCCTCCAGCGCCCAGTACCGGCGCACCGAGATGCCCTCGCGGCGCACCCGCACCACGTGCCCGGGCCGGACCTCGTGGATGCCCCGGTACGGGGTGAGGCCGGGGGTGCGGGTGTGGGCGAGCAGTTCGCGCAGCCCGTCCAGGTCGACCGCCGGGCGCACCGAGGGGTGGGCCAGGATCGCCTTGACCTCGGAGCCGAAGAGCACGCCGTCCGGGGTGGGGCGGTAGTGCAACGGCTTGACGCCCATCCGGTCGCGGACCAGCAGCAGCTCCTCGCGCCGGGCGTCCCAGATCGCGAAGGCGAACATGCCGTTGAGCCGCTCGGCCAGGCGCTCGCCCCACTCCAGGTAGGCGTGCAGCACGACCTCGGTGTCGCTGCGGGTGCGGAAGCGGTGCCCGGCCGCCTCCAGTTCCGCGCGCAGCTCGCGGTGGTTGTAGACCTCGCCGCTGTAGGTGAGTGCGGCCAGCAGTCGGCCGTCGTGCTCGACCGTCATCGGCTGGACACCGCCCTCCACGTCGATCACCGCGAGCCGGCGGTGGCCGAGTGCGGCGTGCGGCTGCAGGTGGACGCCCCCGGCGTCCGGGCCGCGGCAGAGCTGGGTGGCCGTCATCGCGTCGAGGACGTCCCGTTCGGCGGTGAGGTCGCGTTCGAAGGCGACCCATCCGGTGATCCCGCACATCAGCAAGCCTCCGGTCTTCCGCTGGGTGTTCTCCAGATCACGCTACGTGTGGAATCGGCGCCGCTTCAAGGGGCTGTCGGGAAGGTGACGGGCGGGGGTCCGCTCGGTTGCCTGAGCTGAAAGTCGTAAAGTCTGCCCGAATTCGGGCAAGATCTTTGGCTTCGACGGGCGGTGCGGCCTAGAGTCCTCACTCGTGCCGAGCTCACCCCACCCTCACGAAGACCTCCTCGCCCACCTCACCCGGACCAGCCCGCTCGGGCCCCAGGAGGCGGCGCGGGTCGTGGCGGAGGTGCTGGCGTACTTCTCCGAGAGCACCGAGGAGTACGTCCGTCGCCGCCACGGCGAGCTCCAGGCACGCGGCCTGACCAACGAGCGGATCTTCGCCCGGCTCGCCGAGGAGCTCTCCGCCCGCCGCGTCGCGGCGCCGGAGCTCTCGGCCCGCCAGCTGCGCCGGATCGTCTACGGCTGAGCGCCGCCCCTCACCGCGCTCGGCCGCGCGACCGTCCCGATACCCGACCTTCTCCAGACCCGACCTTCCCAAGAGGAGACCGCGCATGTGCGGAATCGTGGCCTACATCGGCCCCAAGGACGCGACCCCCTTCCTGCTGGAGGGACTGGCCCGGCTGGAGTACCGCGGCTACGACTCGGCCGGCGTCGCCGTCGCCGGGCGCACCGGCGGGATCAAGCTCCGCAAGGTCAAGGGCCGGGTCGCCGACCTCGCGGCGGCCGTGCCGGCCCGGTTCAAGGGCACCACCGGCATCGGCCACACCCGCTGGGCCACCCACGGCGTCCCCAGCGACGCCAACGCCCACCCGCACCTGGACACCGCCGAGCGGATCGCCGTCGTCCACAACGGCATCATCGAGAACGCCGACGAGCTGCGCGCCAAGCTGACCGCCGACGGCGCCGTGTTCCGCTCCGAGACCGACACCGAGGTGCTCTCCCACCTGATCGCCGCGCACGCCGCCGAGGGCGTCGAGCTGGAGGACGCCGTCCGCGCCGCGCTCGGCCGCGTCGTCGGCACCTACGGCATCGCGGTGCTGGACGCCGAGCAGCCGGACCGCATCGTGGTCGCCCGCAACGGCAGCCCGATCGTGCTCGGCCTCGGCGAGAAGGAGATGTTCGTCGCCTCCGACGTCTCCGCCCTGGTCCGCTACACCCGCCAGGTCGTGCACCTGGAGGACGGCGAGCTGGCCACCGTCCGCGCCGACGGCTTCCGCACCTTCACCGCGGACGCCCGCACCACCCACCGCCAGCCGTCCACCGTGGACTGGGAGATCGACTCCTACGACACCGCCGGCTACGAGCACTTCCTGCTCAAGGAGATCCACGAGCAGCCCACCTCGGTCGAGCGCACCCTCAGCGGCCGGCTCGACGAGCGCTTCAGCACCGCCCACCTCGGCGGCCTCAACCTGGACGCCCGGGAGCTGCGCGAGATCCGCCGGGTGAAGATCCTCGGCTGCGGATCCGCCTACTACGCGGGCGAGATGGGCGCGCAGCTGATCGAGGAGCTGGCCCGGATCCCCGCCCACAGCGAGCCGGCCTCCGAGTTCCGCTACCGCAACCCGGTGATCGAGGCGGACACCCTGTACGTCGCGGTCAGCCAGTCCGGCGAGACCTACGACACGCTGGCCGCCGTCCAGGAGATCAAGCGCAAGGGCGGCCGGGTGCTCGGCGTCGTCAACACCGTGGGCAGCGCGATCGCCCGCGAGTGCGACGGCGGCATCTACCTGCACGCCGGCCCCGAGGTCTCGGTCGCCTCCACCAAGGCGTTCACCTCCACCGTGGTCGCCTTCGCGCTGCTCGCCCTGCACTTCGGCCGCATCCACGACCTCTCGCCCGCCGACGGCCGCCGGATCGTCTCGGCCCTGCAGGCCCTGCCGGACCAGATCCGCGAGGTCCTCGACCAGAGCGACGAGATCGCCCGACTCGCCGCCGAGTACGCCGACTCCAGCGGCATGATGTTCATCGGCCGGGTGCGCGGCTACCCGGTCGCCCGCGAGGGCGCCCAGAAGCTCAAGGAGATCTCCTACGTCCACGCCGAGGCCTACCCGGCGAGCGAGCTCAAGCACGGCCCGCTGGCCCTGATCAGCCCCGAACTGCCCACCGTGGCCCTCGTCCCGGACGACGAGCTGCTCGACAAGAACCTCACCACCCTCGGCGAGATCAAGGCCCGCCACGGCCGGGTCATCGCCGTCGCCCACCGCCGCCCCGAGGAGAAGCTCGCCGACCACTGCATCCTGGTCCCCAAGAGCGAGCCGGAGTTGGACCCGCTGCTCCTCAACATCCCGCTGCAGCTGCTGGCCTACCACGCCGCCGTCGCCCTTGAGCGGGACGTGGACAAGCCGCGCAACCTGGCGAAGAGCGTGACGGTGGAGTAGTCCGCCGCCCGCCGGTTCCCCGGGCCCCGGTCGCTGTGCGGACGACCGGGGCCCTTCCGGCTCAGAACACCGAGCAGCCGGAGAGGGTGGTGAGGGTGTCGAGGGCGGTGACGGCGGCGACGGAGTTGCCGGCCTGGTCGAGGCGGGGGCCCCAGGCGCAGACGGCGGCGCGGCCGGGGAGTATGGCGAGGATGCCGCCCCCGACGCCGCTCTTGCCGGGCAGGCCGACGCGGAAGGCGAACTCGCCGGCGGCGTCGTAGGTGCCGCAGGTGAGGAGGACGGCGTTGACGCGCTTGGCCTCGCTGCGGGACATCAGCCGGGTGCCGTCGGTGCGCACGCCGTAGCGGGCGAGGAAGGAGCCGGCCAGCACGAGGTCGCGGCAGCTCGCGGCGACGGCGCAGTGGGCGTAGTAGTGGTCGAGGACGGTCTCGACCGGGTTCTCCAGGTTGCCGTGGCTGGCGATGAAGTGGGCGAGCGCGGCGTTGCGGTGGCCGTGCTCGGCCTCGGAGGCGGCGATCACCGGGTCGGTGTCCAGCAGCGGGTTGCCGGACTCGCGGCGAAGGAACTCCCGTACGGTGCCGGAGGCGTCACCGGTCAGCGACTGCAGGCGGTCGGTGACCACCAGGGCGCCGGCATTGATGAAGGGGTTGCGCGGGATGCCGTGCTCGGTCTCCAGCTGCACCAGGGAGTTGAAGGGGTTGCCGGAGGGCTCGCGGCCGACGCCCCGCCAGAGGGCGTCACCGCCGTCGTCGCTGTGGGACAGGGCGAGCGCCAGGGAGAACAGCTTGGAGACGCTCTGGATGGAGAACGGCTGCTCCCAGTCGCCGACGCCGTACAGCTCGCCGTCGACGGTGGCCACGGCCATGCCGAAGGCCTCCGGGTCCGCCGTGGCGAGGGCCGGGATGTAGTCGGCGACCCGGCCGCGGCCGGTGGTCGCCCGGGCGGCCGCCTCGGCGGCCTCCAACAGCACCGGCCAGTCCAGGCTCTCCCCGTCGTTCACGGCTGTTCCTCCACGTGCACACGCTTGACGATCATGGTTCGGACCGGGTGTCGACCTTTCGGTGACACCCGGTCCGACCAGTGATTATCCGTGCTCCGGAGCCTTGCCGCGTCCGTGCGCCGCTCGGGGCCTGAGAGCTGCGGTGTTACGGCGCGGTGGTCGGGGCCTGCCCGCCCCGAGCCGAAGGGGCGCGCCGGTGCTGAAAGGGAGAAGCGACCAGCGAGGTACGAGCGCCGGAGCGCCGACCGTCGGTACCGGGTCAGAGCGCCCCGGAGGCGAGCGGGCGAGTATCTGGCGGGCCGGTGAGCAGTGTGCCGGCGTCCGAGTAGGGCCAGCCGTTGGGCACGCAGCCGTGCAGGCCCTTGATCTGCTGCATCATCACCGGCGCCGGGGCACCCGGGCCCGGGCAGTCGACGTGGCCGTTCCCCAGGATGTGGCCGACCTCGTGGTTGACGGCGAGCGCGTGGTACAGCTCGGGCTGGCCCCGGTAGAACTCGGACAGCTCGGTCCAGCGCTTGAGGTTGATCACGACCTGGTGCCCGACCCCGCAGTTCACCGAGCCGCCGGTGTCCAGGCCGTACTGGCCGCAGATCCGGTCGGTGGACCGCGGGGTGGCCAGGTAGACCGTGAAGTCCACCGGGTCGGCGGGCACCCGCTGGAAGGAAGCCGTGTTCCCGGCGGCCCAGCCGCGACGGGTGTCGCCGAGGACGGCGTCCACCTCGGCGGCGAACTGCTCGGGGCTCTCGGCGATCCCGTTCTCCACCCGAACCTTGTAGCGGTAGAGGTGCTCCCCGGTGCCGAAGCGGGCGGAGCCGCCGGGTGCGGTGGCGAAGACCAGCGGCGCGGGCCCGGTGTGCCAGGGCTGCCACCACAGCAGGCCGGCCGTCACCACCGCGACCAGCGCCAGGGCGAGCGCGCCGTGCCAGGGCTTGCCGTGCTTCCAGTGCTTCCGGGAGGTGGCGGCCATGTGGAGCAACTCCTGAGCTGGGTCGAAAAGGGGTGCATCAGGAGGGACGCGCAGGCGGGCGGCGGGGGTTCAGGCGGGGTACCGGCGGCTCCTGTCGGGCGCTGGGTCCGGCCGGTTCCCGGAACCACTCGAAGGTGCCACCCGTGTGGCGTGTCCCCGGGGAACGGCGTCGGATTGGGGTGTTGTGGTGCGGGTCGACCGGTTCGACCGCTCCTGACCCACCAGCTGCCCTATCGGAGGCGCCGTCATGTCCATCACCACCGTCCTCACCGTTGACGGCATGAGCTGCGGCCACTGCGAGAAGACCGTGAGCGCCGGGCTGGCCGCCATCCCCGGCGTCACCGGCGTCGTCGCGGACGCGCCGAGCGGCCGGGTCACCGTCGCTTCCGCTCAGCCGCTGGACGGGGCGGCCGTCCGCAGTGCGGTGGACGGGGCCGGCTTCACGCTCGTCGGCCGGCTCTGACCCCCCGTGCGGTGGGGTCTGCCGCCCGAACCCCGGCGGCAGACCCCGCCTGCCTCAGCCCATGCTCTTCGCGCCGTCCAGCGCCTCGCGGATGATGTCGGCGTGGCCCGCGTGCTGGGCGGTCTCGGCGACGATGTGCATCAGCACCCGGCGGGCCGACCACTCGGCGCCGGCCTCGAACCACGGGGCCTTCGGCAGCGGCTGAGTGGCGCCCAGGTCGGCCAGGGTGGCCACCAACTCGTCCGTGCGGAGGGCGACTTCGGTGTACTCGGCGAGCACGCCCGCCAGCGTCTCACCGGGCAGCATGCGGAACTCGTCGGTGCGGCGAGCGAAGTCCGCCTCGGTCCAGGCGGTGAAGTCGGGCATCGCGGACGGGCCCTCCACGATGAAGTTCGCCCACAGGCGCTCGACCGAGGTGACGTGCTTGATCAGCCCGCCCAGGCACAGCTCGCTCACGGTGCTCCGCGCGCCGGCCTGCTCGTCGGTGAGGTCGCGGGTGGTGAACCGCAGGAAGTGCCGCTGCTTCTCCAGCGCCACCAGGAGGTCGGCGCGCTCGCCGGTGACGGTGGTCTTGGCGGCGGAGGTGGTGGTCGTGGTCATGGCTCTGGCCTTCCGTTCGGTTCCTGCTCTCGGACAAGAACTACGCTAACGACCATTGCGGTCACTTCCTGTCCTGAATCCCGGAGACAATCAGGGCATGGCGAACACCAGCACCCGGACGCTGCGACTGCTCTCCCTGCTCCAGACCCACCGGTACTGGCCCGGCGAGGAATTGGCCGACCGACTCGGCGTCTCCGTCCGCACCCTGCGCCGCGACATCGACCGGCTGCGCGAACTCGGCTACCCCGTCGAGGCCCAGCGCGGGGTCGACGGCGGCTACCAGCTGGCGGCGGGCGCGGCGCTGCCACCGCTGGTCATCGACGACGAGGAGGCGGTCGCACTCGCGGTGGGCCTGCAGGCGGCGGCCGAGAGCCCGGTCGAGGGCGTCGGCGAAGCCTCCGTACGGGTGCTGGCCAAGGTCGTACAGGTGATGCCGGCCCGGCTGCGCCGCCGGGTCGAGGCGCTGCGCGCGATGACCGTCCCGGTCGACTGGGGCACCTCCACGGGTTCCGGCGTCGACCCGGACGTCCTCACGGTGGTCGCGCTGGCCTGTCGCGACGGCGAACGGCTCCGTTTCTCCTACACCGCCGCCTCCGCGCCCCGTACCGAACGCCACGTCGAACCGCACCGGCTGGTCAGCCTCGACCGGCGCTGGTACCTGGTCGCCTACGACCTCGACCGCGCCGCCTGGCGCAGCTTCCGCCTGGACCGCCTCACCACCCCCCACGGCAGCGGCGCCCGCTTCGCCCAGCGCACCCTCCCCGCGGCCGACGCCGCCGAGTTCGTCCGTGCCGGCCGCAGCGGCATGCCCCGGCCGCACCGGGTGGAGGCCCTGGTGGAGGCTCCCGCCGAGCGCGTGCGCGCGCACGTGGGGCGCTGGGGCGAGGTCGAGGAGGCCGGGGCCGAGCGCTGCCGGCTCGTGATGACGGCGGACTCGCTGGACTGGCCCGCGATGGCCCTGGGCTCGCTCGGCGCCGAGTTCCAGGTCGTGCAGCCGCCCGAGCTGCGGGAGCTGCTCGGTGAGTGGGCGGCCCGTTTCGGGCGGGCGGCGGGGGCGGGGACGGAGTAGGAAGTCGGCCCGGTCGACTTCTCGTGCGGCGGGGGCTCACGGGGCGATGGACTCGATGGTGGTGCGTAGGCGGTGGAGGGCCTCGGGGAGTCGGGCGAGTGGGGGTGTGGCGAGGGCGAGGCGGATGGCGTTGGGGTGGTGGGGGGTGGTGGCGAAGGCGTCGGCGGTGGAGACGAGGATGCCCTCGGTGGCGAGGAGGGCGGCGACGTGGTCGGGGCGTTGGTGGGGTTCCAGGGTGAGCCACTGGATGTAGGAGGTGGGGTGGGCCGTGACGTCGAGGCCGGCCAGGGCGGTGCGGGCGAGGGCCTGGCGGGCGGCGGCGTCGGTGCGGCGTTGGTGTTCGAGGTGGGTGACCGTGCCGTCGGCGATCCAGCCGGCGGCGAGGGCCGTCGTCAGGCCGGGGGCACCCCAGGCGGCCGCGCGTAGCTGGGTGGTGGCGGCGCGCAGGTGGCGGTCGGGCAGGACGGCGAAGCCGAACCGCAGGCCCGGGGCGACGTTCTTGGACAGGCCGGCGACGTAGCAGGTGCGGTCGGGGGCGAGGGCGTGCAGCGGCGGGGGCGGTGCGGCCTCCAGGAAGGCGTAGGTGCCGTCCTCGATCAGCGTGCAGTCGTGTTCGGCGGCGATCTCGGCGAGGCGCTCGCGCTGGGTGCGGTCCAGCACCCAGCCGAGCGGGTTGTGGACCGTCGGGATCGTGTACACCGCGCGGACCGGCCGGGCGCGGCAGAGGCGGTCGAGCGCGTCGAGGTCCGGGCCGGCCGGGGTGACCGGGACCGGGGCCGGGTCGAGGCCGTGGGCGGCGGCGAGCAGCTTGATGCCCGGGTAGCTGAGCGCGTCGACGGCGAGTACGTCGCCGGGGCGGGTGAGCGTGCGCAGGACGCAGTCCAGGGCCTGCTGCGCCCCGCTGGTGAGCAGGACGTTCTCCGGTGCCGTGTCGACCCCGCGGTCCAGCAGGTGGGTGGCCACGACGGCCCGGTCGTGCCGGTGGCCGCCCGGCGGGTGCTGGCGCAGCAGGGCCTCGGCGTCGCCCGAGGCGGCGAGCGCGCGCAGGGCCTGGCGCAGCAGGTCGCCCTGCCCGGTGGCGAGCGGCTGGTTGAAGGACAGGTCGGCCACTCGCGGCACCGGGAGCGCGCGCGAGGGCTCGATGCCGTCGTAGCCGGAGCGCACCCGGACGAAGGTGCCCCGGCCCTGTTCGCCGACCACCAGCCCGGCGGCGCCCAGTTCGGCGTACACCCGGGTGGCCGTGGCGAGGGCGATCCGGCGTTCCCGGGCGAGCGCGCGGTGGGTCGGGAGCCGGGTGCCGGCCGGGATGGCGCCGGAGCGGATCGCGGCCGCGTACTCGTCGACGATGGCCTTGTAGGCGGGCGGTCGCATGGGTGGCCTGCCGTTCCGTGGTCCAAGGTGGGCGGAGGGTGGGGCGGAGTGCGCCAGGAGTGTATCCAGGACAATAACTGGATTGTCCTGGGCCGGTGTTCCTAGCCTGCGACGAGCAGGACCAAGGCGAAAGGGAGCATCCGGCCATGACCGTCCGCAGCGAGCGGGACCAGCACGTCGTCACCCTCACCATCGACCGGGAGAAGAAGCTCAACGCCCTCGACTATCCGACGATCGACGCGCTGCTCGCCGAACTCGACCGGATCGACGCCGACGACACCGTCCGCGCCGTCATCCTCACCGGCGCCGGGCAGCGCGCGTTCAGCGCCGGCGCGGACATCCCGTCCCTGGCCGCCAGCATCGCGGGCGGGCCCGAGCGGGCGCTGCGCGAGTTCGTCCGGCGCGGCCACACGCTGACCCGGCGGATCGAGGAGTTCCCGAAGCCGGTCATCGTCGCCGTCAACGGGCTCGCGTACGGCGGTGGTTGCGAGATCACCGAGGCCGCGCCGCTGGCGATCGCGGCCGAGCACGCGACCTTCGCCAAGCCGGAGATCTCGCTCGGCTTTCCGCCGCCCTTCGGCGGCTCGCAGCGGCTGCCGCGCCACGTCGGCCGCAAGCGCGGGCTGGAGATGATCCTCACCGGCGACCCGATCCCGGCTGTCCGGGCCGCCGAGATCGGCCTGGTCAACTCGGTCGTTCCGGCGGACGAACTCCTCGACTCGGCCCGGGACTTGGCGGAGCGCATCATCCGGTACGCGCCGAGCGCCGTGGCGGCCTGCCTGCGGGCCGTCACCCGGGGGATCAACCTGCCGATCGACGAGGGCCTCGCGGTCGAGGCGGCGGCCTTCGCCGCCACCGTGCCGACGGACGGCGTCCGGGACGGGCTGCGGCGGTTCCTCGACCGTTCGTAGGCCCGCTTCAAATTCGCTTGGCCCGGAGCCTCGGCGGGGCGACTATGACGGGATGTCCGATCTCCTTGAGCGTGTGACCGCCTTCCATGTCGCCTTCGCCCGCCGCCAGGCGGCCGAGATCGTCGAAGCCCCCGAGTTCCCCGGGGTGTTCGCGGTTCGGGACGAGGAGTTCGTCCGCTCCCACGAGCACAACCACCTGGTCGTGACGGGGCCGGGCACCGATCCGGCGGTGCTGCCCGAGCTGGCGGCGCGGTGGCTCGGGCAGCGTGGCCAGTACGCGATCGCCGTGCTGGACGACGAGTTGGGCGAGCGGGCCGCTCCGGCGCTGGCCGAGGCTGGGTACGAGTGGGGCGCCGCCGTGCTCCTGACCCGCGGGACGGAGGGCTGTGTACTGCCCGAACCGGCCGCGCTCCCCGCCGAGTTGGCCGAGCTGCGGGCTCCGGTCCTGCGCCAGCAGGCGGAGTGGTACGGGGACGAGGAGCTCGCCCGCCAGCTCACCGACCGCCGGGCCGCCCGGCTGCGCGGCGCCGAGCAGGTGCACTTCCTGGCCGCCCGGACGCCGGACGGGCGGATCGCGGCCTGGAGCGACCTCTACCTCGACCGGGCCGCCGGGCTGGCCCAGCTGGAGGACCTGGTCACCGATGCCCGGCATCGCGGCGCGGGCCACGGTGACACCCTGCTCGCCACCGGTCTGGCGCTGGCGGCCGCCGTCGGCATCCCCCGGCTCTTCCTCGCCGCGGACGCCGCCGACTGGCCGCGGGAGTGGTACGGGCGGCGGGGCTTCACCGAGATCGGCCGGATCCACTCCTTCCACTCGCGCTGAGCGGCGAAGGGGCGGTGGTCGGCGGCCGACCTCGGCCGGTCAGGATGGACACGTGACTACGGAACGTGAACTTCCCCGTGCGGTGAAGGCCCTCGACACGCCCGCGCTGCTCCGGCTGGAGGAGCGGGCGCTCGACCTCGGCCTCAGCCAGCGGCTGGACCCGGCGTGGGTGCGCGCTCACGCGGCACCCGGCGGACGGCACTACCTGCGCCCGGCCCTGTGGCATGCCCTCTCCCACCGCCCGGAGCTGCCGGGCCAGTTGCGCTGCGCGGTGCTGCTGGCCGTACGGACGGGGGAGTACCTGCGGAGCCTGCTGGACGTCCTGCCGGAGGACTTCACCGCGCTGCCGGGTGCCGTCCCGGGGGAGGAGGGCCTGCGGTGGGCCCTGGGCGGTGCCGCACCGTCGGTCAGGGAGTGGCAGAACCCGGAGGGCTAGCGGGTGTTGCGCCCCGCCCGCAGTGGGCCGCGACAGTGTCGGCGAAGGCGCGGGCCAGCGGGCACAGGGTGTCCCAGTCGCGCAGTGCCCAGCCGACGGTGAGGCCGGGCAGGTCGGGCAGGGGCAGCAGTCGCAGGCCCGGGTGGCCGGGGCCCTGCCACTCGGGGAGTGCGGGTACGACGGCCTGGCCGAGGCCGAGT
Organism: Kitasatospora sp. NPDC056531; assembly: GCF_042794375.1. Lineage (NCBI taxonomy): Bacteria > Bacillati > Actinomycetota > Actinomycetes > Kitasatosporales > Streptomycetaceae > Kitasatospora > Kitasatospora sp. NPDC056531. Next base: position 153,482 of record NZ_JBHTTU010000008.1, read on the forward strand.
TCGGCCAGCAGGATGGCGGTGTCCCAGTCCGTGACGCTGGTGTCGAAGACCGGCCGGATGCCCGACTTGCCCAGCCAGTCGTCGAGTTGGGAACGGGACACCGAATTCTGCGGCAGTCCGATGAGCCGGGCGTCCTGGAGGTCGGCGGGTTCGATGCGGTCCCGGGCGGCGAGCGGGTCGTTGGCCGCGACGGCGAGGACCCAGGGCAGGTCCACCACGGGCCGCTGGTCGACGCCGCGGACGGGGGTGCCGAGGGTGATCCAGGCCAGGTCGACGTGCCCGGCGGTGAGCGCCTCCAGGCAGTTGCGGCTGGAGACCCCGGTCTGGAACTCCAGGCTGACCTGCGGGAAGCGCTGTCGGAAGTCCACCACGGCCGCGGACATGAAGTGCCGGATACTGGTGGCGCCGGTGGTGATCCGTACCGATCCGCCTTCCCCGCGCGCGAGTTCGGCGATGGTGCGCAGCGCGTGGTCGATCCCGCCCAGGCCGGTGGCCACGGCCGTCTGCAGATGGCGTCCGGCCTTGGTGGGGGCGACGCCGCGCGGGTGCCGTTCGATCAGGGTGAGGCCGAGCTCGCGCTCCAGCCTCTTCACGCGCTGGCTGACGGCGGACTGGCTGCACGCCAGGTCGCGGGCCACGGCGCTGAGCGAGCCGGCCCGGCAGACGGCGGCGAAGACACGGAGGTCGTCAAGGGTCACGGGGATCCAAGGTAATGCTTGGAAGTGTCCCAGCAAACCGGTGGATTGACTTGGATGTCCGGCAGGATCGATCATCGATCGCAGGGCCCGCGAGAAGGGCGGCAACCCGCCCGCTGCCCTCGCGGCGTTCCGGACGCCGAGGCGGGGGTACGGCGGGTGTCGACCCGTAAGAGTTTGCTGGATCAGTTGCATCAGGTACGTGAGCGACATCAGGTACGGAGGGGGAGCGGCATGAGGTACGCCGATGGTCCGGGCACGCAGTGCGAGGTGATCGTCCGGGCTGCGGTGGAGCGGGTCTGGGGGTTGGTGACCGACATCGCCCTGCCCGCCAGGCTCAGCCCGGAGCTCCACCAGGTCGCCTGGCTGGCCGGCGCGGACGGCCCCGCGGTGGGCGCGCGCTTCGAGGGGCACAACCGTCGGGTGAACATGCGCGACTGGCGGACGGTCTCCGAGGTGATCGAACTGACGGAGTGCCGCGCCTTCGCCTGGGCCGTCATGGACCTGGACGGCCGGTACGGCGACCCGGTGTCGGAGGTGCCCGGTGCGCTGGCCCGGTGGCGCTTCGACCTGACTCCCGAGGACGGTGGCACCCGGGTGCGCCAGTCGGTGGTCATCGGCCCCGGCCGCAGCGGCGTCACCCTGGCCATCGAGGCCCGACCGGAGCTGGAGGAGAAGATCGTCGCCTTCCGGCTGGACGAGTTGCGCGCCGGGATGACGGCGACCCTGGAGGGCGTCAAGTCGCTGGCCGAGGCAGGGCGTTAGGTCGACATGGAGACGGAGACCGCGGGCCTGCTGGAGGCGGTCCGGGCCTCGGCGGAGCGGCTCGGCGCGAGTGTCGGGACGCTGACCGACCGGGAGGCCCGGGAACCGTCGTCGCTGCCCGGTTGGAGTCGGGGGCACGTCCTCACGCACCTCGCCCGCAGCGCCGACGCGTACCGGTGGATGCTCGCCGTGGCCCGTACCGGCACGCCGCCCGGGCCGCGCGCCGACTCCGCCGAGCTGGAACGGCGGTTGCGCGAGGGCGCGGGGCGGTGCGCCGGTGCGCTGGTCACGGACCTGCGGGGCAGTCTGGACGGGCTGCTCGCGGACGCGGCGGCGCTGCCCGCCGAGCGCAGGGCGGTGCTGGTCGCCGCGCTGGCGGGGTGGCGGCACCCGGCCTGGTACCTCCTGTGGCGGGCCTGGCGCGAGCTTGAGGTGCACCATGTGGACCTGAACATCGGCTACTCGGCTCGGAGTTGGCCGGAGGCCTTCGTCCGGCGGGCGCTGGAGGAGAGCGTGGCGGCGCTGGCCGCGCGGCGGGTCGCGGTCGCCCGGATCGAGGCCGAGGACCTCGGCCTTACCTGGCCCCTCGGCGAGCAGGGCCCGGTGGTGCGCGGCCAGGGGTACGCGCTGCTCGCCTGGTTCGCCGGGCGTGGTCCGGCGGCGGACCTGTGCTCGGACGGTCCGCTGCCGGCGCTGCCGAGTTGGCCGCTGCCGCCGGTGCCCGGCTGGGGGTGAGGCGCCAGGGGTGGTGAACCGTTGGCAGTCGAGTTTTGTTGAGTGGGCTTTGGTGTCCGTGAGTGACTTTGCCGGTTCGGTCGAGGTGTCGTCGTGAAGGTCTCGCTTCGCCTGTTGGCGCCTCGGCCCACCAGGTGCTGCCGTTCCGAGAGCTGCGGGCGCGCGGGGTGCGGGTCGGGCTCGACTGGGGGGTGGACCTGGCACTGCCGGTGGGCATGCTCGTGGCCGCTGCCGTCTACGCCCCTAGGAAGTCGGTGGGTCCGACTTCCTGCGCGGGCGGTTCGGGGCGCTGGCTAGGGTGACCGGGTGGACATAGCAGCGGTGGCGATCGCAGTGACCGGTGTGGCGGGGACCCTCGGGGCCGCGCTGCTCACCCAGCGGGGCGCGGAACGGGCCAAGCGGCGCGAGTTGGAGCTCAGCCAGGCCTTCCAGGAGACCCGTGAGAACCTCGCCCTGCGGCGCGGCTGCTACACCCGGCTGTACCGTGACGCACGGCAGTTCGCGACCGCGCTCAACCGGCACCTGCACGTCCTGCGCGACCGGACGCCCGAGGAGGGCGACACCCGGGCGCTGGAGGAGGCCAAGGACGCGCACCGCAACCACTGGTCCGAGACGCTGATGATCGCACCCGATGCCGTGATCGCCCCGGGCGACACGGCGAACCAGGCACTCACCCGCGTCTACGGGATGGTCAAGCGCCTGGAACAAGGCGATGCGCGGCCCGGTGAGAGCCTGCGATCCGCCGCCGAGGCGCAGGACGAGCTGTGGGCGCTGATCAAGACCATGCGGCACGCGATGCGGCAGGACCTGGGGGTGAGCGGGGAGTTCTAGCCGTGGGGAGGCGTGGTGGGTTCCGGGGGAGTGCACCGGGGGTGACCGCGGACAGCTCTCCGTCGGGCGGCGACGACTGCGGCCGAACGGCGGCACGCCACACGTGAGTTCGCCCTCCGTACCATCCTCTGACCGGCTGTCGGGGCTGCATGCCGGTGGCGTCGGCTAGGGTGCGTCCGGCTGCGCCTGTCCATCGCGGGTCGGCGTGAAGGGGAGGGACGTCATGGGCGACGGTGCACGCGGGGGCGGGGGGCGGGGCGGTGACGGCACCCTGCGGGACAGCACCCTGCGGGACAGCACCCTGCCGAACGGTACCCGGCGGGACGGCATCCAATGGCTGGCGGACGCCGGTGCCGAGGTCGACGGGGTGGTGTTCGCCCGGGGCATCCCGCCCGAGGAGCTCGCCCGTCGGATGGGGGCCGACCCGGCGGCCGTGACCGGGCCGATCAGCGGGACGGAGATCTGGGACCTGGACATCGAGGGCTACCGTCCCGGTGGCGACGGCGACGGCGTGATCCGGGTCGGCGAGGCGGGCGGCTGGTCCTTCGCGATCGAGTACGGCGACTCGACCGGCGGCGAGTTGCTCACCGAGATAGCCCGACACGGCGCCGAGGTGGTGCACTTCCGCCCGATGCCGGAGCAGCCGCCGGCCCTGCTCGACTACGCCCGGGACGGCGCCGTGCTGTGCGGCTTCGGCCTGGGCGAGGAGCGCTGGCGCTGGGGGCAGGAGCCCGATCTGCTGCTGCCCGAGCTGGTCGCCGCGCAGGTCCTGGAGGCCGACGGCATCACCCCCTGCGCCCCCGGGGGCGAGCCCGCCGGGGCCGTCCGGCGTCGGGCCCTCGGCGTGGTCGGGCGGCGGTTCGGGCTGCGCCTGCCCCGGGCGGTGCTGGGCGAGCTGCGGCTGCCGGCCTACGTGGTGCGCGGCACGCCGGGGCTGGGGCCGCGCTGAGGCTCCGGAGCGGGTCCTCAGCACGAACGGCGGACGCCGCCAGGGGGGGGCACTTCGGCCCCCCCCGGCGGGGTCCGGGAGCCGGGGGGGCGGGGACGGGGGATCCGGGGGCAGTTGCGTTGTCATAGTAGGGGTAAGTCGGGTTGCCCAGGTACTTGTCGTCC
>NZ_JBHTTU010000008.1:157630-193707 GCF_042794375.1 Kitasatospora sp. NPDC056531
TCTTGGTGGGGTTTAGGGGGGGGTCCCCAAAAAAGAGTGGCGCCCTCCCCGGGGCCTCCCCCCTCCCCCCCCCCCCGGCGGCGTCCGGCGTCAGGGGCGCCGTGGACGGGGCCTCAGGAGACGGTCACGTCGTCGTAGTAGGTGTAGGTCGGGTCGCCCGGGTAGTTGTCGTCCACGTTGGTCAGGGTCAGCGTGTAGCTGTGCCCCGGCGTGACGGTCCCGGAGGCGGACTTCCAACCCAGGCCGCTGGTGCAGGTCTTGGCGAGCACCGTCGTGGTGGTGTTGGTGGTGTTGTCCTTCAGCGTGGCGGTCGCCCAGTCGTAGGTCACGGTGTCCGGGCAGGTCACGTCGTACCAGAAGGAGACCTTGCTGCTGCCGCTCGGCGCGGTGAAGGTCTGGCTGGCCGTCGAGGTGGTGCTCGGGTTGGTGGAGCCGAGCATCGCGCCGTAGCTGCCGGAGTGCTTGGCGGCGGTGCTGGCGGCGGCGTTGCCGGCGGTGGTCCAGCTGCTCATGGTGCCGTTCTCGAAGCCGCCGTTGGCGATGCCGCCGCCGCCCGGGGCGCTGACGGTCCAGCCGAAGGTGGTGGAGCCGGAGGCGCCCGTGCCGTCCTTGGCCGTCACGGTGACGCTGGAGGTGCCGGCGGTGGTCGGGGTGCCGCTGATCAGGCCGCGGGCGGAGATGGACAGACCGGCGGGCAGGCCGCTGGCGGAGTAGGTGAGGGTCTGGCCGGAGGCGCTGTCGGTGGCCGAGACCTGCAAGCTGACGGCCGTGCCGGTGGTGCTGCTCTGCGCGCCCGGGTTGGTGACGGTCACGGTGTTGCCCGTGGTGCCGCCGCCGACGATCGGGTGCGACATCTCGCAGCCGCCCGCGCTGTTGTTGAAGTCGTTGGCCCAGGTCGACTGCATCGCGAAGCTGCCGGTGGTGAAGGTGACGTTCGCCGACGCGCCCTGGCCGCCGCTGAGCCAGGCGCACTTGTCGCCGTTCTCGGCACCGGAACTGTCGGTCCAACCGCCGGCCGGGTTCTGGTCGGTGATGGTCTCCGCGTACTCGTGGCCCTCGACGATGGTCACGCCGTCCAGCGTTCCGGCCGAGCCCGCGTTGACGAAGCCCTGGCCGCAGCTGGAGCCCGCGTCGGTGACGTACGGCAGGTTGGTGAAAGCCAGTTCGCCGTACGGGGAGGAGACCGCGCCGCCGGTGAGGGTGGAGTCGCCGGTGTAGTCGTGCCAGGCGCAGAAGTTGCCGGAGGAGGTGTTGAAGCCGTCCGGGTTGGTGCCGCTGGGCGAGACGATGACGTACTGGTTGTCACGGTTGGCCGCGGCCGAGGTGTTGCCGAAGTGGCCGGAGGCGTTGACCGCCTCGGCGCCGATCTGGTTGCCGTTGGCGGAGCCCGGGGCGGCGGAGGAGGTGTCCACCCAGACGCCCGCGAGGGCGCCGCCGGTCGGGTAGGCGACGTGCGCGGCGTTGCTCGGGCAGGACTGGGAGCCGCTGGCGATGCCCTCGCAGTACTGGGTCATGACGCCGGACCAGAGCTCGTTGCCCGCGCCGATGCCCTTGAACAGCTGCTGCAGGCGCGGTGCCATGCCCTGGGAGTCGCCGCTGAGCGTGGTGTTGCCGTTGGCGTCGGTGCCGGAGCTGCCCCACTGGGAACCCCAGAACACCAGGTACACGTGCTCCGCGCCGGTGGTCACACCGATGCTCGGACTGCCCGCGCCGCCTCCGTAGTTGAGGTTGGCGGTGGAGGTGACCGGGTGCGAGGACTGGTGTCCGCGCTGCGGGACGGCGCCGTGCCGGTAGGGGTGGTGGGCGGACGCCGCCGGGGCGGCGGTGTCGTCGGGCTGCGCCTGGGCGGGCGCCGCGGTGAAGCCGGCCACCGCGAGCGAGAGCGCGGCGATGCCGGTGAACGCGGCTCGTCTGGCCTGACGGGGAGTGGGGGTTCGGCCCATGTGAGGGTTGCCTCTCTCATGCCGGCCACCCGGGCACCGGTCGGTGGCGGGTGGTCGTGATGGACAGGAGAGGCCGGAGGCGGTCGGGATGCCTTGGGCGATCCGCCGGAAGCGGATCAGCGGGGAACAGGCCCGCCTCGGCCGCCGAGAAGCAAATCAGTCGGCGGAATATGGGGTCAACGGGCTGGATGGTAAAGGGAATTTCGGTGAATGCCGCGCAATGGAAAAGCCCCCACGCTGGAGGCTGGTTGGCGCGGGTCGTTCAATTCGGCTGAACTGTATGGCAATTGCCCTGAACTGTATGAACGACACTACCGTCAAACGTATATGACGGTATGAGGGTGGTAAGAATCAAGAATCCAGGAGATCCGGCGGCGGGTCAAGGGGACTGATTCGGGTCCGCACGAACACCCTGTGCGAGTGGCGTTGTCGATCGTAGGGGAATGCCGTGACTGCGGGTGCCGCTGTGATGTCGGTCGCGCACGGAACCGGTCAAGTTGCCGAGGATGTCGCCTTCGGACGGTAAGGTTCGCGATCATGGATGCCGCTGAATTCGACCGTCGAGCCCGCGGTACGTACGTGGACTGGATACCCTCCGACCTGGTCGCCCAGCTCATCGAGCACGGCCACCTCGACCGGGTGCGACAGGAGGCGTCGTCCGGCGACTGGCACTGCGCCCGGGCGTGGGTGGAACAGTTGGCCGCCGAGGACCGGCAGGACGACGCCCTGGCCGTGCTCGCCCCGTACATCGAGGCGGGCTCCTGGGCCGCGGCCCGCGCCCACGCCGAGCTGCTGGAGCGGTGGGGCTACGAGGAGGAGGCGATCGCCTTCGTCCAGGTGCTGTCCGAGATGGGCGTCGGCAAGGGCGCGGCGTTCGAGCACCTCACCCGGCTGCTCGCGCGGCACGGGCGGGGGGAGGAGGCGTTCGAGCTGCTCCGGCCGCACATCAAGGAGGCGCGGTTCGCGGCGGCGCTGGTCGACGTGACCGAGGGGCTCGGCCGGGACGAGGAGGTCGCGGAGCTGCTCGCGGCCGGGATCGAGGCGCCGGCCGAGCGCCGGCCGAACGCGGAGCTCGGCCTCCCCGAGCCCGACAACGCCGTCGACCTGCTGGCCGCCGTCCGCGAGCGGCAGGGCCGGGTGGACGAGGCGATCGCCCTGCTGCGCACCCGGGAGGTCACCTCCGTCAACGGCCGTGACCAGCTGGCCGACCTGCTGGCGCGGCACGATCGCGTCGAGGAGCTGCGGGCCCACGCGGCGGAGGAGTCCCTCGGGGACGCCGCGACCGCCTTGGCCGAACTGCTGGAGCTGCGCGGGGACATCGAGGGCGCGGTCGAGGTCTACCGGGCGCACGCGGCGGAGTCGCCGCACGAGGCGGCGCTGCTCGCCCGACTCCTGGCCCGGCACGGGCGGGGGGATGAGGCGATCGAGGTACTGCGCGCCCTGCCGTGGGCGAAGGGCGGCGATGAGGACTGGATCGTCGCCACCCTGTGCGAGCTGTACGTCGACCAGCGGCGTGCCGAGGAGGGGTTGGCGTACCTGGACGGTGTGCTCGCCCGGTTCGGTGCGCCGGAGTGGGAGTACGTCCGGTTCCGGCCCCGACTGCTCGCCGCCTGCGGCCGCCTGGAGCAGGCGATCGAGGAGCTGCGGGCCGATCTCGACGCCCCGTGCGCGGCGGGGGAGTTGGCGTCGCTGCTCGCTGACGCCGGCCGCCTGGAGGAGGCTGTCGCGGTTCCCGCTGTTGCGGCGGACCGCCTGCTGCTCGCCCCGCTGCTGCTGAAGCTCGGGCGGATCGACGAGGCCATGGCCGCCCTCCGGCCGTCGGCCTGACGCGCCTGAGCCGCGTAACCCGGGTAGCCCGTCCTCAGGCGGCGACGGCCGCCGTGCGCAGCCGCGCCACCACCCCCTTCTCCCGCCGCGTCCACTGCCGGGACGTCGGTGTCGCTGCTCGATGCGCCTGCCCGCCGTACCCGCGGCTGCGGCCTCCGGCGCGGGCGGCCGGCGGTGAGGCTGCCACCCGGTGGGCCGGTTGAACCCTCACCCGGTCGGCCGGTGGCAGCCCGGACGGCGCACGCCCCCCGTCCGGGGCTTCCGGCGAGCATTGCCGCGCCGTGGCCCCTAGGGTCTGTGGTGCGCCGACGGTGCCGCGCGCCGGGGCGTACGCCGCCCCCGCGCGCCGGTGCGCGGCATGCCCGAGACCGCGCCGCGCGGCAGACCCCGAGAGGTGGACCGCTCCATGCACACCGTCGTCCGCGGCGCCGGCGCGCTCGGCCTGGCCGCACTACTGCTCGCCCCCGCCGCCGGCTGCCAGCGCGAGAGCCGCTCCGCCGCCGAGCCCGTACCGGCCTCCCCGGCCACCGGCGCCACCGCCACCGGCCTGGCCGCCCAGCAGCTCGCCTGGCGCACCTGCCCGGCCCCGAGCGCCGCCCAGGGCGGTGGCAGCGCGCCCGCGAACGACTGGCAGTGCGCCATCCTCAAGGCCCCGCTGGACCACGCCAAGCCGGACGGCGGGACCGTCGACCTCGCACTGATCCGCAGCAAGGCCAAGGACGAACAGCACCGGATCGGCTCGCTGTTCTTCAACTTCGGCGGCCCCGGCGCCTCCGGTGTGGCCACCCTGCCCGCCCTGGCCAGCGCCTACGCCTCCCTCAACACCCGCTACGACCTGGTCAGTTTCGACCCGCGCGGGGTCGGCGAAAGCGCCGGGGTGAAGTGCCTGGGCGACCGGGAGATGGACGTCAACGTGGCCGTCGACAGCACCCCCGACACCCCGGCGGGGGTCAAGGCCCTGGACGACAGCAACGCGCAGTTCGCCGCCGCCTGCGAGCACAACTCCGGCCCGGTGCTGCCCTACGTGGACACCGAGAGCGCCGCCCGCGACCTCGACCTGATGCGGCAGGTGCTCGGCGACCAGAAGCTCTTCTACTTCGGTATCAGCTACGGCACCCAGCTCGGCGGCGTATACGCGCACCTGTTCCCGAAGGGGGTCGGCCGGCTCGTCCTGGACTCGGTGGTCGACCCGACCCAGGACCCGCAGCAGAGCGCGCTCGGCCAGGCCCAGGGCTTCCAACTCGCCCTCGACGACTTCATGAAGGCCTGCGCCACCCAGGCCGCGGTCGCCTGCCCGACCGGCAGCGGCGGCGCCGAGGGCACGGCGAAGATCACCGGCCTGCTGCAGAAGCTCGCGCAGTCGCCGCTGCCCACCGACAGCGGGCGCAAGCTCACCGAGAGCCTGGCCATCACCGGCATCGCGTCCGCGCTGTACAGCCAGCAGACCTGGCCCGCGCTGGCCTCCGGGCTCACCGAGGCGATGCAGCGGGGCACCGGCAACACGCTGCTCCAGCTGGCCGACTCGCTGCTCGGGCGCGACCCGCAGGGGCACTACAACAACCTGAACGCAGCCAACCGGGCGATCTCCTGCGTGGACGCCCGACAGCGCTACTCCGACCAGGACGTCGAGCAGCAGCTGCCGCAGTTCCGCGCCGCCTCCGCGGTGTTCGGCGCCTTCACCGCCTGGGGCCTGACCGGTTGCACCGGCTGGCCCGTCCCCGGCAAGGCCGACCACCCGGAGGTCGCGGCCGGGGGGGCCGCCCCGATCCTGGTGGTCGGCACCACCGGCGACCCGGCCACCCCGGTCGAGGGCGCCCACACGATGGCGCGGCAGCTGGGAGCGGGCGTCGGCGTCACGGTGACGCTGAACGGCGAGGGCCACGGCGGGTACAACTCCGGCAACCCCTGCCTGAAGCGGATCGTGGACGCCTACCTGCTGGATGGCACGGTGCCGGCGGACGGGGCCACCTGCAGCTGAGAAGTGGCCCACGGTGGCGGGTAGTGATTGGCCCTGGGGAGTGGTCCAATCGGGCCCTAGGATCGTCGACGTGAACAAGAACGCCACCAAAGTCGACTTCTACTTCGATCCCGTCTGCCCCTTCGCCTGGATCACCTCCCGGTGGATCCTGGAGGTCGAGAAGCAGCGCGAGCTGGACCTCAGCTTCCGGGTGATGAGCCTGTCCGTCCTCAACGAGGGCCGCACCGACCTGCCCGAGCGCTACCAGCGCCTGATGACCACGGGCTGGGGCCCCGTCCGGGTCTGCATCGCCGCCGCCGAGAAGCACGGCGAGCACGTGCTGCGCGACCTCTACACCGAGCTCGGCACCCGCCTGCACGACCAGGACCGCGCCGCCGACGACACCCTCATCCGCGAGGCCCTGGTCGCGGCCGGCCTGCCCGAGGAGCTCGCCGAGGCGGCCGACAGCACCGCGTACGACATCGCGCTGCGCAAGAGCCACCACGAGGGCATGGACCCGGTCGGCGAGGAGGTAGGAACCCCGACCATCCACGTGGACGGCGTCGCCTTCTTCGGCCCGGTGCTGAGCGCGATCCCGCGCGGGGAGGACGCCGTACGGGTCTTCGACGGGGTCCGGCTGCTGGCCGGGTACCCGAAGTTCTTCGAGCTCAAGCGGACTCGGACGGGGTCGCTGGACTTCTCCTGACCGGCGGGCCGCCGCGGCAGGGGGCGTCCCTTCAGCGGCGGCGCTGCTTGATCTTGATCAGCCCCGACCGGGGATGGCCGACGACGGTCACGGTCGGGGCTCCCGGCTCCCCACCTCGGCGGCCTTGTTGACGATGTGCCCGGTGTTGGTGCTCGACCCGTCCACCCGCACGCCCCATCCGGCCGGGACGACCAGCCGGATGTGGCCCGCACCGCACGCCGCCTCGACGGTGACTCGCGGTGCGGGCAGACGGCCTCGGTGAAGTCGATCTCGATGTGCATCATCCGGCACTCGGCGACGATCCGCGAGGGCACCGTCCACCGGCCGCTCTGCCGGATGTTGCCCAACGTGGGCTTGAGGACCAGCACGTCGGCGCCGGATCCGGCGGCGGCCGGCCGGCCGCCCAGATCCGCCACCAGGGCGTCGAGTTCGCGGTAGGTCCGGGCCGCGTAGGCGCGGTCGAGCCGCTCCGTCAGCTCCCCGAGGTCGATGCGGCCCTCGCCGGCCGCGATGCGCAGCCGCCCGGCCGCCGCCTCCCGGTCGGCGTCGCCGGCGCGGGGCTCCACCTGCGTGTCCGGGGTCGTTCGTATCGGCAGTTGCTCCGGGTTGCTCATGAGTGGACTGTAGATCGCCGGCGCTGCGACCGGTCGACGGTGGGTCAGCTTCCGGTCTGGCGCAGATCCCTGAGGGCTGCGGCGAGCGGCCAGGCGAACAGGACCAGCAGGGTCCCGGCGGTCAGCGCGGTGGCCGCGTGGCCGGCCGTCGAGGTGGCCAGCAGGCTGGAGCCGGCCAGCACCCCGGCGGTGGCGAGGGCGCCGAGGCCCAGCCTCAGCCGGAACGGCGACGGCGTGGCCAGCGCGGCCCGGCCCGCCGGGCCCGCGACCGTGCGGCAGGTCTGCAGGGCGCCGATGGCCAGCACCGTCCACCAGCAGGCGACGGCGGCGAAGCGGTAGTCACTGGCCGCGAGGGCCGCGGCGAGCGGGGAGTGTGCGAGCGCCACCAGGCCCGCGCCCGTCAGGGCCGGGACGGTGAGGCGGCGGGCGGCGGTGGCGAGCAGGGCGCGCAGTGCGGCGGGGTCGCGGTGGGGGAGCGGGGTGACCAGCGCCAGCCCGGCCAGCAGCAGCGCCTGGCCGAGCGGCGCCGCCCAGGCTCCGCCGGGCGCGGTGGCCTGGCGGGCGCCCTGTTCGGCGGCCAGGGCGCCGACGAACCCGGTCGCCAGCGCGACGGCGAGGGCCAGGACGGCGGTTCGGTCGCGTCGTTGGGTGCGGTGGTCGGCGGGCCAGATCGCCGGGTGCAGCCACAGGTCCGCGATCGCGGCCAGCAGCCCGGGCCAGGCCCGCCACCCGGCCTCCCGCACCTCCTCCGCCAGGTCCTCGCCCCAGCGCTCGCGCATCGGCCCGGGGTAGAGCCGGAACAGGTCGACGGGCCGCCGCGGACGCCCGCCGCTCACGCGGGGTTCACCTTGAGGCTGGCGAGCCCGGCGGCGGCCACCTTCGCCATCGACCGCAGCTCCTGCTCCAGCAGCTGCCGCCCCTGCGGGGTCAGCCGTACCGGGCGCTGGCGCGGATGCGACCCGGCGTCGTCGGCGGGTTCGATCAGCTGCTTGGCCTCCAGGCGGGTCAGCGCCCCGTAGAGGCTGCCGGGGCCGAGCTTCTGCCCGACCAGCCGCTCGATGGCGGCGTTGACGGCGTAGCCGTGCAGCGGCCCCTCGGCCAGTGCGCAGAGCACCAGCGTCTGTGCGTCGTACGCCTGCATGGGCGCTCACTCCCTCGGATGCGACTCTCCGGGTCACGATACTACGTGACAAGTACTACGCGGCGTGTACTATTCCGGCGTGGTCGAGGCGCAGTCGCCGGTGACCGAACATGCCGTGGAGGTAGGGGAGTTGACGCGCAGATGGGTATCGGTGCGGGGATGGGGATGGCTGCCGGTCGCGGCGGCACTGGCCGTGGTCGCACTGGTGGCCGTACGGATGCCGACCGGGGTGATGGGCACGCTCGGCCGGATCCTCCCGGCGGAGCACGAGCTCGCGCAGCACGTGGCGCCGGGGCTGCCCTGGCTGCCGGACCTGCTGGTGCGCGGGGGCAACGGCGGTGGGCGGCGATGAACGGGACGCAACGGCGCGCCCTGTGGGGCGCCCTCGCCCTGGCGCTGGCGTTCACCGGCTTCGCGTACGTCACCACCCAGGCCAGGACGCTGCGGGCGGCGAGCCCCTGGCAGGCTGATCCGTACGACGCGGTGGTGTCCTTCACCCTCTTCCTGGTCCCCGCGCTCACCGCCGTGACGACCGTACGGGCCTTGCTCTGCAGGGGCGGCGGGCCGCAGCCCGGCTACCGGGTGGACCAGCTGCTGCGGGCGGCCCGGCTCGGTGTCGCGTTGGTCGCGGCGACCGTCGCCACCGATGCGACCGCCGCGGCCCTGCGGGCGGAGCGCGAGCTGTGGGACGGGCGGACGGCCTGGCTGATCGCCGCCCTGCTGCCGCTGGCGGCGGGTGCCGGACGGTGCCTGGTCCTGCTGCGGCGGGCCGGGCGGGAGCTGCCGCCCGAGGAACGGCGGCGCCCGGGCGGCGACTGGCTGGACGATCTCGCCCAGCTCGCCGCGCCACTGGCCGACCTCGGGGCCGCCACCCGCTTCCTGCGCCGCCACATCGTGGCCGCCGCGGCCGGGCTGAGCCTGCTGGCCGGCGCGCTGGTGGTCGCCGGGCAGGCGGGCGGCGAAGGGTGGCCCGGCCGGCAGCTGGCCCTGGCCGAGCTCACCGTCTTCTTCAGCGGGTTCTTCGCCTTCTGCCTGCTCTGCGACGCCCTCCTGCGGATCGCCGTGACGCCGCGGAGGCCCGGCGCGGGACGGGCCGCCGCCTTCGCCGCCGCGCTGGCCGTACCGGTCAGCGGCGGGCTGCGGGACACCCTGTGGCCGCTGGCCGGGCTGCCGGGCGAGGTCGACTCGCCGGCCCGGCTGATGGCGCTGATGGCGGTGTGCGCGCTGCTCGCGGGCACGGCGGCCCTGGTCGTCGTACGGGTGCGGGAGGCGCGATGAGCGAGCCCGTCGAGCGGGTCGACGAGCAGGACCGGGTTCTGGGCGTGGTCGACCGCGCCGAGGCGATCCGGCGAGGCTGGCTGCACCGGGTCGCGACCACCGTCTGCCGCGACGCGGCCGGCCGGGTGCTGGTCTACCGCCGCCCCGAGACGGTGAGCCGCTTCGCCGGGCACCACGACGTGATGCTCGGCGGCGCGGTACGGGTCGGGGAGTCGTACCGGGCGGCGGCGGAGCGCGAGCTGCGGGAGGAGCTGGGGCTGGTCGTCACGGTGCGGCACCGGTTCGCCTTCCGCTGCCCGGGCGTGATCGCCCCGTACTGGCTGGGCGTCCACGAGGCGGTGCTGCCACCGGACCCGCTGACCGTCGATCCGGCCGAGATCGCCTGGCACGGCTGGCTGACCCTGCCCGAGCTGGCGCAGGCCGTACGGCGGTGGCCGTTCGTGCCGGACGGGCAGCTCGCGTTCGGCCGGTACCTGTTGGGCCTCCCGTCCGGGCCCGGAGCGTCCGACCATGGAGAGGAAGGCTCCGCGCGGGGTTCCGGGTAGCGCGGGCGGCGCCCGAGAGGCGGTGAGCGTGGATGATCGTGCGAACGCCGCTGCGCGCTGCCCGCCACCCCGCGACGCCGCCCGGAACGGGCCCCGGCTCCGGCGGCCCGGGCGGCCCCGGCAAGGGCCCGGGTCCGTGGCAGCGGCCGGGACCCGGCGGCACCCCGCCCAAGCCCCCCGCGCCCTCGTGGCGCCGCTGGCTGCTGCCCGTCGCCGTGCTCGCCACCCTGCTCCTGCTCGTCCTGTTCTCCAAGTCCGCCCCGACCGGCGCCCGCTACGGCTACACCGACTTCCTGAACCGGGTCGACACCGGCCAGGTGCAGACCGTGGACGTCAGTGACACCGGCGGGGTGAGCGGCACGCTCAAGGACGGCACCCGCTTCACCAGCCAGATCCCCACCGCCCTGGACACCTCCCAGCTCAGCCACGCGCTCTCCGACCAGCACGTGAACATCACCGCCAGCCGCTCCGGCAACGGCGGCTCGCTCTGGTCCAGCCTGCTGCTGTTCCTGCCGTTGCTGATCTTCGGCGGGCTGTTCCTCTGGTCGGGTCGGATGGCGGCACGGTCGCTCGGCGGCGGGCTGAGCGCGATCGGCCGCTCCCGGGCGAAGATCATCGAGGCCGAGCGGCCCGCCACCGGCTTCGCCGACGTGGCCGGGTACGAGGGGGTGAAACAGGAGGTCAGCGAGGTGGTCGACTTCCTGCGCAGTCCGGAGCGGTACGCCGCCGCCGGAGCCAAGGGGCCTCGCGGGGTGATCATGGTCGGCCCGCCGGGCACCGGCAAGACGCTGCTCGCCCGGGCGGTCGCCGGGGAGGCCTCGGTGCCGTTCCTCTCGGTGACCGGCTCCGGATTCGTGGAGATGTTCGTCGGTGTCGGCGCCTCCCGGGTCCGCGACCTGTTCGAGGAGGCCCGCAAGCGCGCGCCGTCCATCATCTTCATCGACGAGATCGACGCGGTCGGCGGCCGCCGCGCGGGCGGCTCCCGGATCGGCGGCAACGACGAGCGCGAGCAGACCCTCAACCAGCTGCTCTCCGAGATGGACGGCTTCGACCAGAGCACCGGGATCGTCGTCATCGCCGCCACCAACCGGCCGGACGCCCTCGACCCGGCCCTGCTGCGCCCCGGCCGGTTCGACCGGCAGGTCACCGTGCCGCTGCCCAACCAGGCCGAGCGGGCGGCCATCCTCGCCGTGCACACCCGGGGCAAGACCCTCGCCCCGGACACCGACCTGGGCCGGATCGCCCGCGGCACCCCCGGCTTCTCCGGCGCCGACCTCGCCAACCTGGTCAACGAGGCCGCGATCAACGCGGTCCGCGCCGAGCGTGCCACCATCACGGCGGCCGACCTCGACGACGCCCGCGACCGGGTGCTGCTCGGGCGCCGGGAGTCCTCCAACGCGCTGCTGCCCGAGGAGCGGCACTCCGTCGCCGTGCACGAGTCCGGGCACGCGCTGATGGCCGCGCTCTGCGAGCACGCCGACCCGGTCGCCAAGGTGACCATCCTCCCGGCGGGAGTCGCGCTCGGCGCCACCGAGCAACTCCCCGAAGCGGAGCGGCACCTGTACAGCGAGAGCTATCTGAACGATCTGCTCACCGTCCAACTCGGTGGGCGGGCTGCCGAGTTGGTGGTCTTCGGTGAGGGCTCGACGGGCGCCGCCAACGACCTCGCCAACGCCACCTCGGTGGCCACCCGGATGGTCCGCGAGTTCGGCCTCTCCCCGGACCTCGGCCCGGTCGGCTACTCCAGCGGCTCCCCGCAGTACCTCGGCGAGCACCCCGAGGACCTGCTGCGCCGCCCGTACTCCGAGCAGACCCAGCGCGCGGTGGACGAGGCGGTGGCCGCCCTGCTGCGCGGTGCCGAGCGCCGGGCCGTCGAGCTGCTGCGCGAACACCGGCACCACCTGGACGAGTTGGCGGCGCTGCTGGTCGCCCAGGAGACGGTGGACGGCCGCGTGGTGCTGGACATCCTGCGGCACCCCGAGTCCGGGGCCGAGGCCGATACCGAGTCCGAGGCTGGGACTAGGACCGGGACCGGGACCGGGGCCGAGGCCGAGGTCTAAGGCTTGGGCGGGCGCTCGAAGAAGGTCTCCAGCACCACCGTGGCCTGGGTGCCGTTCACGCCCTCGATCGCGTAGAGGCGGCGCAGCACGTCCTGGAGCTGCTCGGTGGTCGCCGTGCGCACCTTGACCAGCACCGAGGCGCTGCCCGCGATGATGTGCGCCTCCTCGATCTCCGGTACGGCGGCGAAGGCGGCGGCCGAATCGCCCATCCAGGCCGAGGAGTCCACCAGCACGAAGGAGAGCACCCCGAGCCCCAGGCTCCGCGGGTCCACCTCCACCGTGGTGCGGCGGACCACTCCGCGCTCGCGCAGCTTGCGCACCCGCTCGTGCGCGGCCGCGGTGGAGAGCCCCACGGCCCGCCCGAGGGCCGCGTACGGCTGACCGGCGTCCTGCTGGAGCAGGGCGAGCAGGGCGCGGTCGGTCTCGTCCAGGTTTTCGATCACCATGGTGGAACCATATCCCGTTCTGCCATACTCCCGAGTGTCAGAACCGTATTCGGCGTTCGGTATCGGAGAGTGGATTGTGTCTGGTCAGATCAGGTTCGGACTGTACGAGATTCTGGACGAGCGGTTCCGGCGGTGTGCCAACGGTGACACCCGGCTGGAGAAGCTCTACGGCGACTGCCGCTGGGCCGAGGGGCCGCTCTACCTGCCGGCCTGGCGGCAGGTGATCTGGAGCGACATCCCCAACGACCGCCTGCTGCGCTGGGACGAGGCCACCGGCACCGTCGGCGTCTTCCGCTCCCCGGCCGGCCACCCCAACGGCAACACCCTCGACCGCGAGGGCCGCCTGATCAGCTGCGAACAGGGCAACCGCCGGGTCACCCGCACCGAACACGACGGCGGGATCACCGTCCTCGCCGACCGCTACCGGGGCAAGCGGCTCAACTCGCCCAACGACGCCGTCGTCGGCTCCGACGGCGCGATCTGGTTCTCCGACCCGGACTTCGGCATCACCACCGACTACGAAGGCCACCGCGCCGAACCCGAGATCGGCGCCCGCAACGTCTACCGGATCGACCCGCACAGCGGCGAGGTCCGGCTCGCCGCCGACGGCTTCGAGGGACCGAACGGGCTGGTCCTCTCCCACGACGAACGGCAGCTCTACGTCAACGACAGCCGGGCCGGGCACATCCGGGTCTTCGACATCGGCGCGGACGGCACCCTCGGGGGCGACCGGATCTTCGTCAGCGGCGACGGCCACCGGTTCGACAACATCCGCTTCGACCTCGACGGCCGGCTCTGGGCGGCCGCCTTCGAGGACGGCGTCCACTGCTACGCGCCCGACGGCACCCTCATCGGCCGTATCCTCGTCCCCGAGCCCGTCTCCAACATCACCTTCGGCGGCCCGAAGAACAACCGCCTGTTCATCACCGCCACCACCTCGATGTACTCGCTGGTGACGACGATGACGGGCCTCCACCGTGTGACCATCCCCAAGGAGTCGGCATGACCGAGACCCCGCCCGCGGACCTCCAGCGGCAGATCGCCCTCGCCCTCGGGGTGGCGCCCGTCCCCGACCCCGCGAAGGAGGCCGAGCGGCGGGTGGCCTTCCTGGCCGAGCAGCTGCGGGCCTCGGGTGCGCGCACCCTGGTGCTGGGCATCAGCGGCGGCGTCGACTCCACCACCACCGGGCGGCTCTGCCAGCTCGCCGTCGAGCGGCTGCGGGCCGAGGGGTACCGGGCCGGCTTCACCGCGATGCGGCTGCCCTACGGCGTCCAGGCGGACGAGGTGGACGCCCAGCGCGCGCTCGACTTCATCCGCGCCGACGAGGTGCTGACCGTCGACATCAAGCCCGCGACCGACGCCGCCCTGGACGCGCTGCTGGCGGCCGGGCTGACCTTCACCGACCACGCCCACGAGGACTTCGTGCGCGGCAACGTCAAGGCCCGCCAGCGGATGGTGGTCCAGTACGCGGCCGCCGGCGCCTCCGGCGGCCTGGTCGTCGGCACCGACCACGCGGCCGAGGCCGCCGTCGGCTTCTTCACCAAGTACGGCGACGGCGCGGCCGACGTCATGCCGCTCTCCGGGCTGACCAAGCGCCAGGTGCGCTCGATCGCCGCGGTGCTGGGCGCGCCCGCTGAACTGGTCGGCAAGATCCCCACCGCGGACCTGGAGAACCTCGCCCCCGGCCGCCCCGACGAGGAGGCTCTCGGCGTCGAGTACGACGCCCTGGACGACTTCCTGGAGGGCCTGCCGGTCAGCGAGGAGGTGTTCGACACCGTCCTCGGCCACTACCGCCGCACCGAGCACAAGCGCGGCCTGCCGATCACCCCGGGCCAGGCCTGAGCGAGCGGGTGGCGCGGGTGCCCGAACCGCTGGACCCGGTGCGGCGGCCCACGGGCCGGTGACCCCTTTGATCGTCGTCAGGTGAACCCGGTTACGGTAACGGGTGAACGGTCGTTTGCTCGAAGGGGGAGTCGGCGTGGACGAAGTGACGGTGCGTCCGGTGGGGTGGGTGGTCGGTGGACGGGAGGACGTCCGGGACGACGGTTGGGGGAGCGTCGGGGCGGTGATCCGGCTGGACGGCGGGCAGTTCGGGGAGGAGGCGCTGTACGGGCTGGCGGACTTCTCGCACCTGGAGGTGGTGTACCACTTCGACCGCGTCCCGGCCGGGAAGGTCGAGACCGGCGCCCGCCACCCGCGCGGCAACACCGACTGGCCGTTGGTCGGCATCTTCGCCCAGCGCGGCAAGAACCGCCCCAACCGGCTCGGGGTCTCCCGCTGCGCGCTGGTCCGGGTGGACGGACTGGAGCTGCACGTCACCGGCTTGGACGCGGTGGCCGGTACGCCGGTGCTCGACATCAAGCCGTACATGGGCGAGTTCGGCCCGCGCGGGGAGGTCCGGCAGCCCGCGTGGTCGACGGAGCTGATGCGCGCCTACTACGACGGCGGGGTCTGACCGGTGGCCCAGGAGCGACTCGCGGTGGTGTCCGGCGGCGGGACCGGGATCGGGCGTGCGATCGCCGCCCGGCTGGCCGCGGACGGGAACCGGGTGGTGATCCTCGGCCGCCGGGCGGCCGTGCTGGAGCAGGCCCGGGAGGAGATCGAGCGGGGCACCGGAGCGGGCACCGTCGTGCCGCTGGCGGGCGACCTGACCGACCCGGCCGCGGTCGGGTCAGTGGCCGCCCGGATCGCCGGACTCGGGCCGGTGGACGTGCTGGTGAACAACGCGGGCGCGATCATCACCCCGCCCGAGGACGACAGCCTGGCGGCCCTGGCCGCGTCCTGGCGGCGGGACCTGGACACCAACCTGCTCACCGCCGTGTTGCTGACCACCGCCCTCCAGGGTGCGCTGCGCCGCCCCGGCGGCCGGCTGGTGGTGATCAGCTCGGCAGCCGCCCAGCGCGGCGGCGCGGGCCCGCACTCGGCAGGGTCGTACGCCGCCGCGAAGGCCGCCCTGCACGGTTGGGCCTTCGGCCTGGCGCGGCTGTGGGGGCCGGACGGGATCACGGTGAACGTGCTGGCGCCCGGCTACGTCGAGGACACCGAGATCTTCGGCGCCGACCGGGACGAGGAGTTCCACGCCCGGAAGATCGCCGACACCCTGGTCGGTCGGGCCGGCACCCCCGAGGACGTGGCCGAGGCGGTCGCCTACATCGCCTCCCCGGCGGCCGGCTACCTCACCGGGCAGGTGATCGGCCTGAACGGCGGCGCGGTACTGGGCAGATGAGCTGTTCATCGGTCGTCTACCAACCCTGCCTACGGTGATTCGCGGAACGAGCAGACGCACCGGGCCCGAACACAGGAGTTTCCGCTGTCCAGGATCATCACCACCGCCATCCCCGCCCACGGGCACGTCAGCCCGCTGCTGGCGATCTCCGCCGACCTCGCCGCCCGCGGGCACGAGGTGGTGTTCCTCGGTGGCGCGCGGTTCGCCGGGGCGGCCGAGCGGGCGGGCGCGCGGTTCGTCGCGCTGCCCGCCGAGGCCGACTTCGACGACCGGGACCTGGACGCGTCCTTCCCGGGCCGGGCGAGCCTGCCGCCCGGCTTGGAGCGGATCGCTTTCGACGTCCAGAACGTGTTCCTCGACCCGATCCCGCACCAGTACCGGGCGCTGCTCGCGCTGCTGGAGGAGTTCCCGGCCCGGGCCGTGATCGCGGACGCCTTCTTCCAGGGCGCGCTGCCGCTGGCGCTGAGCCGGCCGAGGGCGGAACGTCCGGCGGTGATCGGCATCGGCCTCACCCCCTCGATGCTGCCGAGCGTGGACACCGCGCCGTTCGGGCTGGCGCTGCCGCCGCTGCCGGGGGAGGAGGGCCGGGCCCGCAACCGGGCCTTGCAAGAGGAGATGGACCGGCGCGGCGAGCCGCTGCAGCGCTACGCCGAGAAGGTGTTCGCGGGGGTGGGCGTCCGGTTGCCGCAGGGCCCGCGCGGACAGGCGCAGGTGATGGTGCCGGACGAGTTCCTGCAGCTGACCGTGCCGGGCTTCGAGTACCCGCGCAGCGACGCGCCGGCCTCGTACCGGCTGATCGGCGCGCTGCCGGGCATCGTCGGCACCGAGCAGCCGCTGCCCGGGTGGTGGGACGAGGTGACCGGCGAGCGGTCGGTGGTGGTGGTCACCCAGGGCACGCTGGCCAACACCGACCTCGGCGAGCTGGTCGCCCCGACCGTCCGCGCCCTGGCGGACCGGGACGACCTGCTGGTGGTGGCCGCCACCGCCCGCCCGGACGGGCCGCAGCGGCTGGCCGAGCTGCTCGGCGGCAGCCTGCCGGGCAATGTCCGCGCCGCCGGGTACGTCCCGTTCGACCGGCTGCTGCCGCACACCGACGTGCTGGTGAGCAACGGCGGCTACGGCGGGGTGCAGACCGCGCTGCGGTACGGGGTGCCGCTGGTGGTGGCCGGGGCGAGCGAGGACAAGCCGGAGGTGGCGGCCCGGGTGGAGTGGGCGGGCGTGGGGCTGGACCTGCGGACCGGCCGTCCGGCACCGGAGGCGGTCAGCCGGGCGGTGGACCGGCTGCTCGGCGAGGGCCGGTTCCGCGAGCGGGCCCGCGCGCTGGGCGCGGAGTTCGCGGAGTACCGGCCGTTCGACACCATCGCCGGGCTGGTGGAGTCGCTGTAGCCCCGAGAGGAGCTGAGAGCGAGAGGCGCTGTAGCCCCGAACGTCGCCGGGGAAACGATCCGTCAGTCGCCGTCCGCGTCCGCCTCCGGGGTGGGCGCGGCGGCGGGCTTGAGGCCGACCTTGGCCTCGGCCGTGGTCCAGTCGGTGGCGATCGCGGTCTGGGCCGCGGCCAGGGTGACCTGGCCCTTGCAGATCGCGGTGTGCAGGTGGGTCTCCACCGAGTCCTTGGGATTGTTCGGGCCCTTGCCCGGGACGTGACCGGGGGAGGGCGGCTGGATCCACAGGTTGCGCGGGTCGTTGGGGTCGCCGCCGAGCTGCAGGCTGATCAGGTGGTCGTACTCGGCGTCGCCCATCGGGCCGGTGTAGCCGTAGGACTTGGCGTTCTCGGCCTTCTCCTTGCCGGTGATGTTCGCCGGCGGACGGATGGTCGAGGTGTAGCCGCCCGGCTTGCAGATGGTGTCGTTGATGTTGCCCTGGTTGACCGCTGGGCTGATCGCGCCCGGGGTGCAGTTCGGGTCGGGCAGCGGCTGCTTGTCCGTCGTGTAGCGGAAGTGGCAGCTGCCCGCCGCGGGCTGCGGTTGGACGTCGTACGAGGGCTTCGGGCCGGGCCCGGTCACGATCGCGGCCGGGGCGGGCTGGGCGGCGTCGCCGCCGGCCGCCGGGGCGGAGCTGTGGGCGCTCGCCTTGCCGTGGCCGGTGTCCTTGGCGGTGTGGCCGCCGCTGGACGAGCAGCCTGCGGCTGCTGCGAGCAGGACGGCCGCGGCTATGGCGAGGGCGCCTCGGGCGGGAGCCGGCACGGAGTTCCTCCAGGTCGTTGCGGGTGCACGTGCGGCCGGTCGACGACGTGTCGGTGGCCGCGCCAGCGGACACTACCGTGTGGAGGGGGCCGAACGGGTGACGCCACGTCCGGGCGCGGGAGATCTGTCGCGGGCGCGCGGAATCGTTTCTGCATTCCTGACGCGACGGCAAGGCGCGCCCGCTACCCGACTTCGGGCAAGGGGGCACTCGACTCGGTGCTGAGGACCGTCCGGTTCTGAGCCCCCCGTGGTGCCGGTGGGGGCGGGCCTCCCACCGGCACCGTCGCGGCTGGTGCGCGGCTGGTGTGTGGCTGGTGCGCGGCTAGTGCGCGGCGATCCAGTCGGTGATCAGGTCCTCCAGCACCCCGAGCGGCAGGCTGCCGTGCCCGATCAGCTGGTGGTGGAACTCCCGGATGTCGAAGCGCCCGCCGAGCGCGGCCCGGGCCCGTTCGCGGTGCCGGAGGATCTCCCGACGGCCGATCAGGTACGCGGTGGCCTGGCCCGGCCAGGCGATGTAGCGGTCGATCTCGTTGCGGACGTTGGCCTCCTGCGTGGCGGTGTTGTCCCGCATGAAGTCCATCGCCCGCTGCCGCGACCAGCCGTAGTGGTGCATCCCGGTGTCCACCACCAGCCGCACCGCGCGCAGCGCGTCCATCGAGAGCATGCCGAAGCGGGACAGGTCCGAGCTGTAGAGGCCCATCTCGTCCGCCAGCCGCTCGGTGTACAGGCCCCAGCCCTCCACGTGGGCGGTCAGCTGGCCGCTCGGCCGCTGCCGGAACCGCGGCAGGTGGTTCAGGGTCTGGGCGACCGCGATCTGCAGGTGGTGGCCGGGCACGCTCTCGTGGAAGGCGATCGCCTCGTACTCGTAGGTGAACCGGCTCTCCGGGTGCAGGGTGTTGATCCAGTGGGTGCCGGGCAGCCCGCCCGGGCCCGGCGGCTGGTAGTAGGCCAGCGGCGCGGTCTCCGCCTCGATCGGGTCGATCTCCTTGGTCACGCAGTCGGCGATCGGGTACGGGCGGAACCAGTCGGCCGAGGCCCGGCGGGCGCGCTCCAGGGCGTCGTCCACCAGGGTCGTGATCTCGGCCGCGCTGCCGAAACGCAGCGACCGGTCCTCGCGCAGCGCGGTCAGCACGGCGTCGGTGCCGTGGACGCCGAGCACCTTGGCGCCCAGCTCTGCGAACTCCTCGCGCAGCGCCGCCACGGCCTCCAGGCCGATCCGGTGCACCTCCTCCGGGTCCAGCCCGGGCCGGGTGTAGCGGGAGACGGCGTCGGCGTAGCCCTCGGCGCCGCCGGGCACGTGGCAGACGCCGGCCCGGTCGTCCGGGCGGGCGTCGGGGGCGAGGCGCTGGGCCAGTCCGGCCCGGTAGCGGGCCACCGCCGGGCGCACGCCGTCGCGCGCGATCACCCGGGCCCGCTCGTACTCCGGGCGGCCCTGGAGCGGGCGCAGCAACTGGTCCGCGGTCGGGTCGCCGGCCAGGTAGGCGTCCAGCTGGGCGACGGCGGCGTCCACCCCGCTGCGCAGCGGGTGGCGGCCCTCGGCGGCGGCGTCCACGGCGAGTTGCAGGGCGGCGTCGAAGTAGCCGGGCAGGCCGGCCAGCCGCTCCAGGTAGGCGTCGGCGCCCTCCTGGTCGACGGCGGTCATGGCCAGGGTGGTGAAGACCGTGTTGTGCGGGGCGGCGATGGTCGCCGAGATGCTGAAGTCGGCCAGCCCGTGGGTGATCCGGCCGGTGCCGTTGTCGATCAGCCGGGCGAGCAGCCGGTGGGTGGTCCGGTCCTCGCCGGTGAGCGCCTCCAGCGGGATCGCGGCCAGTCGGGCGCCGAGGCGCTGGAGCACCTCGCGGTGGTGCAGCGCGGCGGCGCGGGACGGGTCCGGTACCTCGTGGGCGTGGCCCTCGACGCCGCTGAGGGTGGCCTCGAAGGGGTCGTGGGCGTTCTCGGCCGCGAGGAAGTCCTCGGCGAGGGAGGCGAGTTCGGCCTGCTGGGAGGGGCTGGTCGGTCGGTCGCTCGGCTGGTCGGTCATTGGGCGATTATTCGGAGTCGGCGACGGCGCGGTCAATACACGGCGGAGGGAGAGGAGTTCCGTCCACGCGTGGTGAACGCGCCGCCGCCGAAGCGGAATTCAGGATTCAGTCAGGGGTGCGGACGTTCAGCGGTAGGACTCCGGCGCGGCCGGCCTGCCCGTGTCCTGCACCTCGACCAGGTAGCGCCAGCAGTCCGGGCGGCTGCCGTCCCGGTCGGTGAAGCCGTACTCCTGGGCCAGCTGCCCGCTGGAGAGCGACCGTCCGTTCCAGCGGGCGACCTCCGGGTCGGCGGCCAGCGCGGCGACCGCCCGGCCGACGTAGTACGGGGTCTCAGAGATGCCGAAGTGCGGCTCCCGGGCCACGGCCTCGCGCCAGTTCTCCTCGGTCACACCGAAGTGCTCCAGCATGATCTCGGAGCGCATCCACCCCGGGGTCAGGGCCACGGCGGTGGCGCCGCGCGAGCCCAGCTCGTGGCCCAGGGAGAAGGCCATCCGCAGGACGGAGGCCTTGGCCAGGTCGTAGAAGAAGGAGTTGCGGTAGGTGGCGCGGTTGTACTCCTCCGTGCCGTCCGTCATCTCCACCAACAGGCCGCCCGGGTTCTTCAGCAGCAGCGGCAGGGCGTGGTGGCTGGTGATCGCGTGGGTCTCCACCGCCAGGCGCAGCAGCCGCAGGCCGTCGTCCAGGCTGTGCTCCCAGACCGGGGTGTTCCAGCCGAACAGCTTCTCGCCGCCCCAGATGTCGTTCACCAGGACGTCCAGCCGGCCCTGCTCGGCCTCGATCCGCTCCACCAGGGCGGCCACCTGGGCCGGGACCAGGTGGTCCGTCGGCACCGCGATGCCCCGGCCGCCCGCCGCGGTGACCAACTCGGCGGTGTCCTCGATCGTCTCGGGCCGGTCGTACTCCGAGCGCTGCTCCCGGGTGCTGCGCCCGGTCACGTACACCGTCGCGCCCGCCGCGCCGAGCTCCACCGCGATGCCCCGCCCGGCGCCCCGCGTCGCTCCCGCGACCAGGGCGATCCGACCGTTCAGTGCCGCCGCCATCCGCCTGCCCTCCCGTGTGGATGTGCTCATGGCCGTGCCGGCGCCCGTCCGTGGACGAACGCCGGCACCATCCAAGCGCACGGGTCTGACAAACCGCGCCGGGCGCGCGTCAGCGGGCCTGGGACTCCTTGGCGGCCTTCGCAGCGGCCTCGGCGGCCTCCTTCTCGTGCTTCGCCTTGATCCGGGCGTTCTCCTTGCGGACGTCCACCTGGTTGGCGCGCTCGTGCTGGAGCCAGAGCGGGTTCTCGGCCTTGACGGCCTCGATCTGCTCGGTGGTGAGCGCCTCGGTCACGCCGCCGCGGGCCAGGCCGGAGATCGAGATACCGAGCTTGGCGGCGATCACCGGGCGCGGGTGCGGGCCGTTCTTGCGCAGCTCCTGGAGCCACTGCGGCGGCTCGGCCTGCAGCGCGTTCAGCTCCTCGCGGGAGACCACGCCCTCCTGGAAGTCGGTCGGCGCCGCGGCGAGGTAGATCCCCAGCTTCTTGGCCGCCGTGGCCGGCTTCATGGTCTGGCTGGTCTTCTGCTTGAGCGATGTCATGAGGACAAGGGTAAGGGAGTGCGCGGGCGCTTCCGGTCACGGTCGGTAGCCTTGCCCTGTGACAGACATGCAGGTGAACCCGTCCTTCCGGCTCGCGTACGTCCCGGGCGTGACCCCCGGCAAATGGGCCCGGGTCTGGGTCGAGCGGCTCCCGGACGTCCCGCTCGACCTCGTCGCGGTCCCCTCCGAGGAGGGCGAGCGGACCGTGCGGGAGGGCTCGGCGGACGCCGGGCTGATCCGTCTGCCGGTCGACAAGGACGTGCTCAGCGCGATCCCGCTGTACACCGAGACCACCGTCGTGGTCTTCCCCAAGGACCACTGGCTCGCCGCCGCCGAGGAGGTCACCCTCGACGACCTCGCCGAGGACGTGGTCTTCCACCCGCTCGACGACACCCTCGGCTGGGCCGCCGACGCCCTGCCCGGGCGCCCGGCCATCGAGCGCCCGGCGACCACGGCGGACGCCATCGAGCTGGTGGCGGCCAACGTCGGCGTGCTGCTGGTCCCGCAGTCGCTGGCCCGGCTGCACCACCGGCGGGACCTCACCTACCGGCCGGTGGTGGAGGCGCCGCAGTCGCAGGTCGCGCTGTCCTGGCTGCAGGAGCGGACGACGGACCTGGTGGAGGAGTTCATCGGGATCGTCCGGGGGCGGACGGTCAACAGCTCGCGCGGGCGGGGCACTGGGCAGGCCGCGGCCGTCCCGGCCGCTCAGCCGAAGAAGGCGGCGCCGCGGAAGCCGCAGCAGCAGAAGGCGGGCGGTCAGCAGCGGGCCGGCGGCCAGAAGGGCGGGGCCCAGAAGGGCGGGGCCCGCGGCGGTGCGGCCGCGGCCCGGCGCGGCAAGCCGAAGCGGCGCTCCTAGGTCCCAAACGGCGCCCGTCGCGGGCGCGTGGCGTAGCGTCGGCCCCGTTCCGGACAGTCGCGGTGGGAGGAGCGGGGCCGTGTGGCATGACCTGGTGGTCGTCCAGATTCCGATCGTGGAGAAGATCCTCCGGACGATCGCCGTCTACGTACTGATCCTGATCCTGTTCCGGTTCGCCGGGAAGCGCGGGCTGGCGGGGCTGAACACCTTCGACATGGTGGTCGTGTTCCTGCTCTCCAACGTGGTGCAGAACGCGATCATCGGCAACGACAACAGCCTCCTCGGCGGCGCCATCGGCGCGGTCACCCTGATCGCCGTCAACTCCGCCGTCACGCGCTGGCTCGCCCGCGACCCCCGGGCCGCCCGCGTCCTGGAGGGCGAACCCACCACGGTCGTCCGCGACGGCAAGCTCGTCCCCGGCGCGCTGCACCGCCTGGCGCTGCGCCCGTCCGAACTCGAGCACGCCGTCCGGCTCCAGAACGGCGACGACGTCAGCGACGTGGCCCGCGCCAGGCTGGAACCGGACGGGCAGCTGCTGGTCACCATCCGGGCGGCCGAGCAGAGCGCCACCAAGAGCGATGTCGAGGAACTGCGCGAACGGCTGGAGGCGATCGAGCGCCTGCTGACCAGCATGGCGGCCGGAGGCCGGCCGCCACGCTGACGGCGGACGGGGTCGTCGCCCCGCGACTGCCCCGCTACTGCTCCGAGTTCCGCTCCCGGGTCTTGCGCTGCATCTCCTCCAGCTTGGCCAAGGTCTTGGGGTAAATCGGGGCCTTACTCTCTTCGACATCCTGCGGATTCTGCTGTGCTTGCGGGAGGAGTTCGTCGTACTGGGGGTCCCCCGGCTCGAACTTATGCCAGCCGTCGTAGAAGTACCCCTCCGGGGCCCTTCCGCCGTACCGCTGCCAGATGGTGACGCCATTGGCGTCGAGCATCGGGTTCCCGGTGACATGGTAGCTCTCAGAATGCTCGCTCAAAATACTCCTCCAGAATCTGCGCCGCCTCGCGGTCGCCGTACGTGAATTTGTCCAGCGTCTTGGCGGTCCAGTTGTTGAACGCCTCGGCGAAGTACTCGTGCGGCTGGCGGATGTACGCGTCCAGTTTGTAGCCGATCCGGTCCATGACCTGCTGTTGCACATGCTGCCACTCCGGCTGGCGACTCAAATTGCCATAGGCGTCATCGACCGCGTGCCCGAACTCATGGACAGCAACACTGCTGGGCGTTTCGGCAGTGGAATTGACCAGAAGTCAACGCTGGCCGGGTATATACATACCAGGT
Organism: Kitasatospora sp. NPDC056531; assembly: GCF_042794375.1. Classification (NCBI taxonomy): domain Bacteria; kingdom Bacillati; phylum Actinomycetota; class Actinomycetes; order Kitasatosporales; family Streptomycetaceae; genus Kitasatospora; species Kitasatospora sp. NPDC056531. Next base: position 181,291 of record NZ_JBHTTU010000008.1, read on the forward strand.
ATGTAGTCTGCCGGTGAAGTGCCTCCTACCGGGCTGACGCCGGAGAGATGGTAGCCGCCCGGAAGCTGCGTGATGGGCCGGGGGCCGATGCTGATCCCGCCGCCCGGCTCCTCTTTCAGATGCTCCAAGACCTTGTCGAAGATCTCGTCCGGCACGCGTGCCAGCTCCGTTTTCACCTTCGCGATGCTCGGGTGATCTTCAATATACTCAAGCGGCAATTTGCCGGGCATCGGTAGCTCGACCGGTTTGGCATGCTTCGGGCCGCGGGGAGCGCTGTCGCCGGGATGCCCGCGTGGTCCTGTCGCGCCGCCGGCAGCGCCGACGACGATGTCGAGGGGCATGACCGGGCCGGTCTTGAACTCGGCGTCGTAGCCGTAGGTGAGGCCGGCGCCGGTGACCATGCGGCCGGGGAGGGAGTCGGCGGCGCCCGCGACCTTGGCGAGGCCGGCCAGGGCGACGGAGGCGTTCTCGGCGCCCTCGGCGGCGTTGGCGACGACGCGGCCGCCGGCGCCGAGGCCGCCGCCGGCGCCGCCCATGATGCCGCCGGTCTCGGCGGAGTCGACGGCCTCCTTGAAGCTGTAGCCGCCGTCGTCGAAGAACTCGACCCGGATCGGCTGGGCGACGGCGAGGTCGACGGTGATGGCCTCGACGGCGCCGAACGCGGCGCCGACCAGGACGGTGGCGGCGATGGTGGCGATGGTCTCGGAGACGGTGACACCCAGGCCGGCGGCGGTGGCGACGATGGCGGCTGCGGCGCCCGTGGCGATGCCCTCGGAGATGCCGGCGGTGAAGAAGGCGAGGGCGGTGCCGGCGACGAGGGTGGCGCCGACGATCGCGGCTTCCTGTTCGAGTTTCTTGACGGCCTTGTCGACCTCGGTGGCGAAGTCGCGCAGGGCCTTGGCGAGGGCGCGGCAGGCGTCGGCGGTTTCGGGGAGCCAGCCCTTGCCCTTGCCGGCGCTGTCCTTGCCGTCGTAGTACTGGCCCCAGAACTTGCCGAAGGCGTCGATGGCCGGGCCGTGGTTGTTGGCGACGATGGCGGCGGCGGCCTGGTTGGTGGGGACGGTGACGTTGTCGATGGCGGTGGCCATCGCCTCCCAGGCGTCCGCGACCTTGCGGAGCTTGTCGGGTCGGCGTCAGGCCACCACATGCCGGTGAGCTTCTGGACGGCCTTCGCCGCCGTGGACTCACCCACGCGCCGCCCCCGTCCGGAGCTCGTGCTGTTCGCCGCTCACTTTCGGTCCGTCATCCGCCATAGTGCTTCCCCCGTACGTGCTGGCTGATCTGGTACTTGCGGTAATCAGATCGATGCACCGGGTGACGGGGTTTCAATCCGACCCAGTGACATCCGTCACGTTCGCGAGGGTCGATCACCCCTCCGGGCGTGCGGTGGCGGGTGCGTCCGTGCGGTGGCGGGTGGTGGCGGCCGTGGCGGCGGCCAGGGTGAAGCCGAGGGCGGCGGCGAGGAGGTGGCCGACGGTGGTGAACTCGGGGAGCGGGCCGGGCCATGCGTGGTCGCCGCCGAGCGGCCAGGCGAGGACGAAGGCGGCCCAGGGCAGCCGGGCCCAGCGGGGCAGGGCGAGGACCACGAACGCGAGGGCGGCCTGGGCGCCGTAGCTGATGCCGTAGTCCGAGGCCGCCCGCACGCTCTCCGGGTACCAGTCCTGCCGCAGTGCGAGCAGGATGACCAGGGCGGTGATCAGGGTCGCGCCGATGTGCCCGGCGAGGAAGACCGCGGCGGCGCGCAGCGTCCCGTAGCGGCGTTCGGCCCAGGCCAGGCTGACGACGATGCCGAGGCCGAGGGTGATCAGGGTGCCGCCGAAGCCGGTCGAGGTGACGTCGGTGAGCGTGCCGTCGTACAGCAGCGCACTGCCGAACAGGGCCCTGACCGGGTGGTCGTGGAGGTTGTCCAGATTGGTGCTGATGTAGTCCCGTAGGTCGTCGGCCCCCGCGTTGGAGAGCCCGTACTCGACCCAGGCGTGCCCGAGCAGGAGCACGCCGACGTAGACGAACGTCAGCGGTGAGCGGCGCGGGTACGTCCGGACGGCGCGCAGCAGCCCGGTCAGGAGGGCCAGCGGGGATCGAGCGTTCATGCCCGGCACGCTACCGGGCTTTGATCAACACCTGATCTGCGGCACCGCCACCACGGCGGCGGCTCAGCGGCGGGCCAGCGTCGCCGTGAAGGGGCGGGGGGACATCGAGGAGCTGCGGGCGGGGCGGACCGGGCGGCCGGGGGTGGGGGTGACGGTCCAGCGGGCGGCGACGGTGGCGATGGCGAGGGCGGCCTCGGTGGTGCCGAAGGCCTCGCCGATGCAGCGGCGGGCGCCGAGGCCGAAGGGGACGTAGGTGCCGGGGGCGGGGCGGGCGGTGGTGAGCCAGCGGTCGGGGTCGAAGCGGTCGGGGCAGGGGAACAGGTCGGCGCGGCGGTGCAGCAGGTAGGGGCTGAACAGGATGGTGGCGCCGGCCGGGATGCGGTGGCCGCCGAGCTCGGCGTCGGTGGCGACGGTGCGGCTGAGCACCCAGGACACCGGGTAGAGCCGCAGCGTCTCGCTGACGATCCGGGCGGTGAGCGGCAGCGCGGGCAGGTCCTCGTAGCGGGCGGGGCGCCCGTCGAGGACGGTGTCGAGTTCGGCGTTCAGGCGGTCGCGGATGGCCGGGTTGGCGGCGAGCAGGGTCCAGGCCCAGGAGAGGGTGGCGGCGGTGGTCTCCGTCCCGGCCATCAGGAAGGTGACCACCTGGTCGTGGACCTCGGTGTCGGATAGGCCGTTGCCGTTCTCGTCGAGGGCGCTGAGCAGCATGGAGAGCAGGTCGTTGCGGTCGGTGCCGGCGGCGCGGTAGTCGGCGATCAGCCGTCCGGTGATCTCGCGCAGGTTCCGCTCGGCGCGGCGGAAGCGGCGGTTTCCGGGGGTGGGGATCCGGTCGGCGCCGGGGATCGGCAGCATGATGCGCCGGGCGACCCCCCGGGTGACCACGTCCATGCACTCGTGCACGGGCAGCGAGCCGGCCCGTTCGTGGGCGGCGAACAGGCAGCGGGCCGTGACGGCGGTGGTGAGGTGGTACATCGCGGCGGGCACGTCGATCACGTCGCCGTCGCGCCAGTGGGCGGTGGTGCCGGCGATCTCCTCGGCCATCATGGTGGCGTAGCCGGGCAGCCGGTCACGGTGGAACGCGGGTTGCAGCATGCGGCGTTGGCGCCGGTGGTCGGCGGCGGGGCAGGTGGCGAGGCCGTTGCCGAAGGCCTCGCGGGCCTTGTCGATGATGACCCCGCCCTTGTCGTAGGTGCGGTCCTCGGTGAGCAGCCGGCGCACCAGGTCGGGGTGGCAGGCCACGTACGCGTCGAGCGGGCCGAGCCGGAGTCTGACCAGGTCGCCGTGGGCGGCCAGGCCGGCCATGAAGCCGAAGGGGCGGTGGAGGAAGGCGGGGACGTGGCCGAGCAGGGGGAGCGCGCCGGGGGCGGTGGCCGAGGTGTATCGGGCGGTCGGGTGGTACTGGGTGGTCACGGGCGTCACCTCGGGTGGGGGATGGCCGGATCGATGGGCGATCGGGATCTTTCCCGGGGCCCGCGGGCGAAACGGTTCGCGACCGGCGGGTGGGGTGGACGCGGGGGCGCATGCCGAACGCCCGTGCGCCGTCCGGTGTTTGCCGGATCGCGGTAGGGCCGCCGGGGGCGAGCCCTGGCGTGGGGCTTGAAACTGATGAGTAGTTCCTCAGTGATTCTCAGTGCTCCTTTGTTACGGTCTTCCCATGCGACTCAGTGATTGGGCACGCATTCAGGGCGTGCACTATCAGACCGCCTGGAAGTGGGCGCGCGAGAACAAGATGCCCGTACCAGTGGTCAAGACGGCCACGGGCCGGTACCTCGTCCTCACACAGGGCGAACAGTCCGCCGGGGGCGCCGCGTTGTACGCGCGGGTGTCGTCGGTGGACCAGAAGCCGGACCTTGACCGGCAGGTCGCCCGGCTGACCGAATGGGCAACCGGAAACAAGCTGCCCGTGGTCAAAGTGGTCTCCGAGGTCGGCTCGGCGCTCAACGGTGCCCGGCCCAAGCTCAAGCGGCTGCTCGCAGATCCGGACGTCTCCGTGATCGTGGTCGAGCACCGTGACCGGCTGGCCCGGTTCGGCGTGGAGTACATCGAGGCCGCACTGTCGGCGCAGGGCCGTACCGTGCGGGTCGTGGATGACGGTGAGGTCGAGGACGATCTGGTGCGCGACATGACCGATGTCCTCACCTCGTTCTGCGTGCGCCTGTACGGCCGCCGTGCCGCCCGCAACCGGGCGAAGAAGGCCCTCGCCGCAGCGGCGCAGGACGCTGGGTGAGCCACAAGCAGGGCCTGCGGTACGAGCTCGCCCCCGATGCCGGGCAGGCCGTCCTGATGGGGCGGCACTGCGGGCTGTCGCGGGTGGTGGAGAACTTCTGCCTGGAGACCGTCCGCAAGAAGTGGGCGCAGCGCAAGGCGGAGGAGACCTACGGCATCACCGGCGACCAGCTGACCAGGGTTCCGTGGTCGGCGCCGGCGCCGGCGCTGGAGGCGGAGTGGCGTGCCAGGCATCCGGAGCTGTTCCCGTGGTTCGGTGAGGGCAAGTTGTCCTCCCGGATACCGAAGGAAGCGTGTCGGGTGCGGGCGGCCGGGTTCTCCAACTACCTGAAGTCCAAGCAGGGCAAGCGTAAGGGGCAGCGGATGGGCTTCCCGACGTGGCGCAAACGCAAGGACGGCTCCCGGTTCCGCTGCGACGCGGACCGGGCCAAGCCGCTCGATGCCCGCACGGTCCGGCTGCCGGCGATCGGCGATGTGGTGGTCCGTGAGGACATGTCCTGGCTCACCGGCCGCATGGCCAGCGGGCAGGCTCGCATCCTCGGCGCGACGATCCGCGAGCAGGCCGGGCGGTGGTGGATCTCCTTCCAGGTCGAGGTGGATCGGGACGAGATCAATGAACGCCACCGGGCCGCGGCTGATGCACCGAAGTGCGGAATCGACCTGGGCCTGAAGACGTTCTCCGTCATCCGCAACTGCGACGGCACCCGGGAGGAGATCCACGCGCCCAAGCCGCTCAAGGCCGCGCTGCGCGCCCTGAGGCAGGCCAACCGGAAGCTGTCCAAGTCCACGGAGGGCTCGAAGAACCGGAACAAGGCCGTGCGTCGTGTCGGCCGGCTCCACCTGCGTGTCGCCGACCGGCGCAGGGACTTCCTGTACAAGACCACCACCGGGCTGACGAGAACCAAGTCCGCTATCGCCGTGGAAACCCTACACGTCAAGGGCATGGTCAGGAACCGCAGACTGTCCCGCGCCGTCTCCGACGCCGGATTCGCAGAGTTCGTCCGGCAGCTTGAATGCAAGGCCGACTGGTACGGCTCCCGACTCTGCAAAGCCGACCGCTGGTTCCCTTCCTCCAAGCAGTGCGGGCACTGCCACCGCGTCAACCGCGCCCTGGCCCTCGCCGACCGCGCATGGGTGTGCACCGGATGCGGCACCGTCCACGAACGGGACGACAACGCGGCCCGGAACCTGCTGGAGGCGATGCTCGCCGATCTGACCGTTTGACATCGGAACCCTCGCCGGGAAGTTCCCCGGAGAGGAGAAACGCCTCGTGGAGACCGCGTAAGACCTCACTCTCCAGAGTTGGCTGCGGTCGATGAAGCAGGAAGAGACTCAGCGAGAGAACCGCCGAGAATCACGCAACGGCTATCGGGCGGTGGTGTCGCGTGCCTACACTGCGAACTCTTGTGAGACTACCGGTCAGTACTACCGGGCAGTAGAAGGCCCGGCGGGGAATGGGGAGTTGAATGACCGACGAGCGGGCCCACGCGTTCACCGACGACGCCCTCGGCGCGCACGACGCGGTGGCGCTGGCCGCCCTGGTGCGGGCCGGTGAGGTCAACCCCCGCGAGCTGGTCGCCGCGGCCGTCGCCCGCGCCGGGCGGATCGACGGCGCGCTGCTGCCCGTCGCCCACGCCTCGTACGAACGGCCGCGGATCAGCCGGGAGGGCATCGGCGGCCCGCTCTGGGGCGTGCCGACCTACCTCAAGGACAACGTGGACCTGCGCGGCCTGCCGACCGCCATGGGCAGCGAGGCCTTCCGCGCCCGCCCGGCCCGCCGCAACGCGCGCTTCACCGACCAGTTGCTGTCCACCGGCCTGGCCGTGCTCGGCAAGACCCGGCTGCCCGAGTTCGGCCTCAACGCCTCCACCGAGTTCGCCGCCGCCCAGCCGGTGCGCAATCCCTGGAAGCCCTCGCACTCGGCGGGCGCCTCCTCGGGCGGCTCGGCCGCGCTGGTCGCCGCCGGTGTGGTGCCGATCGCGCACGCCAACGACGGCGGCGGGTCGATCCGGATCCCGGCGGCCTGCTGCGGACTGATCGGCCTCAAGCCCACCCGGGGCCGGCTGGTGACCAACGCCCAGGGCGGCAAACTGCCGATCGACCTGGTCACCGACGGGGTGGTGACCCGCTCGGTGCGCGACACCGCCGCCTTCCTCGCCGCCGCCGAACGTCACCACCACAACCCGAAGCTGCCCCCGCTCGGCCTGGTCGAGGGCCCGGGCGGGCGGGCGCTGCGGATCGGGCTGGTGGTGGACTCGCCGATCGCCAAGACCGACGAGCCGACCCGCCGGGCGGTCGAGGAGACCGCCGCCCGGCTGGAGGCGATGGGCCACCGGGTGGAGCCGACCACCCTGCCCTTCGGCGAGGAGTTCTCCCGCGACTTCCTCTCGTACTGGGGCTACATCGCCTGGGTGATCGCGGTCACCGGCCGGCTGGTGCTCGACCCGAGCTTCCGCAGCGGCAGGCTGGACGGCCTGACCACCGGTCTGCGCCGCCGCTTCCAGGCCGAGTTCCCGCGCACCCCGGGCGTACTGCGCCGGCTGCGCCGGGCCGAGGCTGTGTACGCGGGGATCTTCCGCGACCACGACGCGATCCTCTCCCCGGTGCTCGCCCACACCGCCCCGCCGATCGGCCACCTGAGCCCGAACGTGGCCTTCGACGAGCTGGTCGAGCGGCTGCTGCGCTACGTCGCCTTCACCCCGGTCAACAACGTGACCGGCGGCCCGGGCATCGCGCTGCCCACCGGGGCGGCGCCCGGCGGCCTGCCGATCGGGGTGCACCTGTCGGCCGCGCACGGGCAGGAACGGCTGCTGCTGGAGCTGGCCTTCGCGCTGGAGACGGACCGGCCCTGGCGGCGTATCCAGGACTGACCCGCAGGACTCCGCGACCGGGGGTCAAGGCGCCGCGACCGACCTCGCCGCGTGCACCTCGTGGAGCAGCCGGGCCAGCACGCAGTCCGGCGCCACCGCGTCCGGTTCGGCCGGGGGCAGCGGGGCGCCGGTTCGCAGCGCCGCGGCCAGATCGGTCAGCTCCTGGGTGACGGTGCCGACCTCGGCCGGGGTGGGCACGGGCGCGCCGTGCTCGGCCCGTACCCGGGTGGCGGTGGTGGTGTCCACGATCCGCTCCACCGCGATCACCAGCGGCCACCAGGCCTCCGCCCGGGTACCGACCGGCGGCGGCTCGGTGAGCGCCCGCTGGAACTCGCTGCGCACGGTGGACAGGTCCCGGTAGAGCCGCCGCCGGTAGCGGGCCCGGGCCGGCTCGTCGCGGCCGGGCGCGGTGGTGAAGGCCAGCGACACGTACGAAGCGGTGTCCTGGACGGCGTCGGCCAGCCGGTCGCCGATCCGGGTGTGCCAGGACTCCGGCCACAGCAGGTAGCCGGCCAGCAGCGAGATTCCGCAGCCGATCAGCGAGTCGTAGAGCCGGGGCAGCACCAGGTGGAAGCCCTGGTGGTTGAGCAGGTCGGAGAGCAGCAGGATCACCGGGGTGATCGCCGCGGTCTGGAAGGCGTACCCCTTGGCCGACAGCGCCGGGATCAGCGTGGCCAGCGCCGCCATCACCGGCACGTCCCACCAGCCGTGCGGCACCTCGGCCAGCACCGGAATGGCGATCAGCAGCCCGGCGGCCGTGCCGAGCGCGCGCAGCACCGCGCGGGAGAACACCGAGCCGTAGTCGGGTTTCATCACGAAGGTCACGGTCAGCGTCACCCAGTACGAGCGGGGCACCGCGATCACCGACACCAGCACCTGGGCCAGCCCGATGCACAGCGCCAGCCGCAGTCCGTACCGCCAGGACGCTCCGGACAGCAGCAGCGCCCGGGCCGCCCGCCGGGCCCGGACCTCCAGGGCGGCGGGCCGGCCGAGCCGGTCGTCGGAGGTGTACGGGTCCGGCTCGGCCTCGTGCACCACGGCGGCGGCGTGGCGGATCGCCTCGGCCAGCGCGCGGGTGGACGGGCCGCGCGGTTCGGGCAGGTCGGGCGGGGGTGCGGGGTCGGTGCGGCCCAGCTCGACCGCCGCGGCCAACTCGCGGACGGCGGCCGGGTAGCCGGGCGCCAGCGGGCCGAACTCGGGCGGGCGCAGGTGGACCGCCGAGGCGCCCTCGACCACGGGGATCACCGCGTTGAGCTGGGCGAGCAGCCGGACCAGGGTGGGGGAGCGGCCGTGCTGGCGGGCGCGGCGGGCCAGCAGCAGGTCGTAGGACTGGTTGAGCGAATGGGTGAGCTCGCGCCGCTTGGCGTCGTATCCGGGCGAGCCGGCGGCCTCCAACATTCCGGCGACCGCCCGGTAGGTGTCCGCGACGATCCCGCGTTCGGGCGTGCCGGCGCGCAGTGGCCAGGCCAGCAGGGTCAGGGCGAGCACCAGCAGGCCGCCGAGCAGCAGCAGGGCGGGCGGCAGCCACCAGGGGGAGGGCATCGGCAGGCCGGACCCGACCACGGTGTTGAGCAGCAGGAGCAGTCCGGAGACGGAGGCGACCGCGCCGATCGAGGAGATCATGCCGGAGACCAGCGCGACGACGGTCAGCACCACGACGGCCGTCCAGCCGGAGCCGTACACCTGGGTGCCGACCAGCACCCCGAGGGCGCCGACCAGCTGCGGGACGGCGATGTTGAACACCCGCATCCGGTAGGCGTCGGCGGTGTCCCCGATGACGCCGGACACCGCGCCCAGCGACACCAGCGCGCCGTAGCCGGGCCGCCCGGCGGCGGTGCCGACCGCGATAGGGGCGGCGAGCGCGACCGAGGCGCGGGCCACCGCGGCCCAGGGGATCGGCGTGTCCCGGGGCCGCAGGCCCTCGGTCAGCCAGCCGGGCGGGGCCAGCCGGGTGCGTGCCAGCCGGGTGCGTCCCACAGTCCCAAGCTACGGCGGGCGGGCGGCGCGGGCCCGGCGTGACGGTGCGCTGGGCGCCGGGGTCCACCGCTGCCGGTTATGTCAATTCCCGAAACATACCCGTCCTTATGTCGGTCCCCGAAACATAAAGCGAACCGCGAGAGCCGCCGTGAACTGCGCTGATTTCCCAATCGGCAACCCGCGGGAAAGGGTTGACACCATTAGTTGGTCTAGTCCAACGTATGGGGGGTGCGGTTCGGCGGAGGCTGATGCGGGATGAGAGGCCCTGCCGGACGGGAGAGTTGACCCTCCTGGCATGCGCTGCCCCGTGCTCGCGGACCGAGGCGACGGGGAGTGCATGCGGACGGGCGTCCGGTCCGCGCACCGAATTCCCCTTCCGGTCGAACGACCGGCCGTCGGCTCGCCGTGCCCGCACCGGGCGCCCGGGGAAGCGCCGCATCGACCACGAACCATGGAGTGACCGCCCATGCCGAGCCCTGACGAACAACAACAGGAATATCTGTACCGGGCCGCCTCGCCGCGCCCCTACTTCAGCGCCGACACCGAGAGCTACCTCGCCCGCACCGCCCTGCGCGAACTGCGCAAGGAGCGCCCGCTGCGGGTGCTCTCCGAGCAGGACTACGCGCACTGGCAGACCTACGGCTACGTCGTGGTGAGGCAGGCGATCCCGGCCGAGGCCGCCGAGCGCCTGCTCGACTTCGCCTGGGACTTCCAGGGCCTGTCGCCCGACCGGCCCGAGGAGTGGTACCGCGAGCGCGACTACCGCGACGAACTCGACCAGCACCTGCACATCTACGGCTTCGTCGAGGCCTACCACCACCAACTCATCTGGGACAGCCGCCAGTCACAGCGCGTCTACGACGCCTTCGTGGACGTGTGGGACTGCGAGGAGCTCTGGGTCACCCTCGACCGGCTCAACCTCAACCCGCCGAACGTCCGCAACCGCGACCGCGCGCTCATCGAACCCACCGACAAGGGCTTCGACATCGAACTGCACTGGGACGTCGACACCACCCGGGGCATGCTGCCGCAGCGCGTCCAGGGCATCATCGCGCTCAACGACACCGAACCCGACCACGGCGGCTTCCAGTGCGACCCGGAGCTGTTCCGCCGCTTCAACGCGTGGCAGGCCGCCCAGCCCGCCGACCGCGACCCGATCCGACCGGCCGTCGACCGCGACGAGTTCCCGGTGATCCGGCCCGAGTTGAAGGCCGGCGACCTGCTGATCTGGAACGGCTTGCTGGCCCACGGCGTCGCCCGCAACACCTCGGCCGACGGCGTGCGCGCCGTGCAGTACCTGTCGATGATGCCCGCCCTGGAGGAGGCCGAGCCGCTGCGCCGCTCCCGGGTCGAATCCTGGCGCACGCTCAGCACCCCGGACTGGAACCGCACCCTGGTCGGGGACGCCGACAAGCCCGAGGCGCTGCGCTACGGGCCCGCCGAACTGACCGAACTGGGGGAGAAGTTGCTCGGCCTGCGGTCCTGGACCGGCGATACCTTCGAGGAGCCCACGGGGGAGCGGGAATGCGCGCCGTCTGCCTGACCCTGCCCACCAACCGCGAGTGCGCGGGCACCATCACTGCGATCGGCGCCGAAGCCGCCTACGCCGTGCGGCGGTTCGGCGTCCAGGTGCACCTGCTGGTGCTCGACTCCGCCGACCCGCAGGACCACCGGCGCCACGCCGAGGCCGTCGCCGCGTTGCCGCCGGTCGAAGGCGTGGTCGTCCACCACCTGGACGAGGCGGCCCAACGCGCCTTCCTACGCGCGGCGATCGACCGCTCCGGCCTCGCCGGGCCGGACAAGCTGCTCGACCTGATGCTGCCCGACGCCGTCTCCTACGGTGCCTGCACCAACCGGGCCTTCCTGCTGGCCGCCGCGCTCGGCTGCACCTCGGTGCACCGCCGCGACTCCGACAGCCGCTACCAACTGCTCGACGGCGAACCGGTGTTCCCGATCGAGCACGAGCTCGCCACGATCGGCGCCAAGGCCGCCGACGCGGCCGCCGCCGTCACCGGGCACACCCTCGACCCGGCGCACGCCGACAAGCCCGTCGCCCTGGTCGGCGCCTCCTTCATCGGCGAACTCTCCGTCGACCTCGGCGAGATCCACGACCTCGACCCCGAGGTCTACCACGACGTGGTCGCGCTCTGGGCACCCGGCGCGGCCACCGAGGACCAGAAACGCGAACTCGTCGCCGAGTCCTTCATCGGCGCCGGCACCGAGCCCTTCACCGCCGACCGCGCCGTGCTCGACCGGCCCGACATCTGGCGGATCGACATGTGCAACATCGCCCTCGACCACGAGGTGTACGAGCGCGTCCCGCTGCCGCCCGCCACCGACACCATCGGCAGCGACTACTTCCTGCACCACCTGGTGTACGACGCCACCCTGCCCGGGGTCACCCACAACCGGCACATCGTCAACTACTACACCCCGGAACGCCGCACCGGCTCCGGCTTCACTGCCTACCAGGAGCGCTACGCCAAGTTCCTGCTCTCCATGCTCTACCTCTACCCGGTCTACTCCGAGATGGAGCTGGCCGGTGACACCCTGCTCGACGAGCGGCACCGCGTCCGTCCCGAGGTGATCGCCGACTGCGCCCGCCGCAGCGCCGCGACGGACCGCACCGAGAACCACCGGCGGCTCGCCGAACTCGACCGCTGCTACCGCCGACTCGGTGGGAAGTACGCCGAGTTCGCCGACCACCTGGCGCCCCGACGGGCGCGTCTGCTCGACGAGGCGCAGGCGGACATCGAGGACTTCGCGCTGCTGATCGACGCGTGGGGCCCGCTGGTGCGGGCGAGCAGAGCCACCTCCACCGAACGGCTGCCGCGCTAGCGGACCGGGAGTTCATCCGTGATACGTCAGACCACCGACCCGCGCCACCAGGCCGACGGCTGCGGAACCGGCGCCCGGCACCCGGGCCACCGCGCCCCGACCGCCGTGCACGCCGACGCCACGCCCCGCCGCGACCCGCACGGCCACACCGCCCTGCGCGCCGCGCTCGCCGCCGCCGCCGAGGACACCCTGATCTACGACCTGGACGGCATCGGCCGCCAGTACACCGCTCTGTGCGCCGAACTGCCCGGCGTCGCCGTCCGGTTCGCGATGAAGGCCTGCCCGGTCGACGGGGCGCTCGACCACCTCGCCCGGCTCGGCTCCGGCTTCGACGCGGCCTCCCCGCAGGAGATCGCCCAGGCGCTGCGCACCGGGGTCGCCCCCGAACTGATCCACTACGGCAACACCGTCAAGTCCGA
>NZ_JBHTTU010000009.1:0-44936 GCF_042794375.1 Kitasatospora sp. NPDC056531
AGAAGCCACCAAGCCTCAGCGCGTCGCAGCCACTACCGGCGGCGACTCTCCGTCCCCTCAAGCACGTAGATCGCGAAGTCGCACTGGAGTACTAGCCGGATGCCGGGCGGACGCCGAAAAGCCGCCGAGCGAGCGCCCGGCAGCCGCGGAGCGGTGGAACCCGATCGGACGCGGCCCTCGTGAGGTTCCCCGCCGCGCCCGACCGGGGGTCTGTGGCGGCCCTCAGGCCTCCGGGAAGTGGCAGGCCGCCTCACGCAGGCCCGTTCCGACCACCCGCAGCAGCGGCCGCTCCGTCCGGCACGCCTCCTGCGCCTTCGGGCAGCGCGGATGGAAGCCGCACCCGGCCGGCGGGTTGGCCGGGCTCGGCGGGTCGCCGAGCAGCACGATCCGCTCCCGGGCCCGCTCGGCGGCCGGGTCCGGCAGCGGTACGGCGGACAGCAGCGCCCGGGTGTACGGGTGCGCCGGGTTGCCGTACACATCGGCCTTGTCGCCGATCTCGACGATCCGGCCCAGGTACATCACCGCGACCCGGTCGCAGACCCGCTTGACCACCGAGAGGTCGTGCGCGATGAACACGTACGCCAGGCCCAGCTCGCGCTGCAACTGCTCCATCAGGTTGACCACTTGGGCCTGGATGGAGACGTCCAGCGCGGACACCGGCTCGTCGGCGATCACCAGCTTCGGCGAGGTGGCCAGCGAGCGCGCGATGCCGATGCGCTGCGCCTGGCCGCCGGAGAACTCGTGCGGGTAGCGGTCCAGATGCTCGGGGATCAGCCCGACCAGCTCGATCAGCTCGGCGGCTCGCTTGCGAGCCTCGGCCGCGCCCGCGCCCTGGACCAGGAGCGGTTCGGAGATGATCCGGGCCACCGTCTGGCGGGGGTTGAGCGAGGAGTACGGGTCCTGGAAGACCATCTGCAAGTGCCTTCGATGAGGGCGCAGTTGGGCCTGGGAGAGGCCGCCGATCCCGATGCCGTCGAGGGTGACGGTGCCCGAGGTCGGGTCGAGCAGCCGGACGATCATCCGCCCGGTGGTGGACTTTCCGCAGCCGGACTCGCCGACCAGGCCGAGCGTCTCGCCCGCGCCGAGGTCGAAGCTGACCCCGTCCACGGCCCGGATCGGCGCCCCGGCCCGCCCGGTGCGGCCGCGCCGCCCGGGGAACGTCTTCACCAAGTCCCGTACGGACAGCAGTGGTTGGTCGGTCACAGCGGTCACAGCGCTCCCTCCGGCACCAGCGGCAGGTGGCAGGCGGCCTGGTGGCCGGGGGCGAGCGGGCCGAGTACCGGGCGCTCGGCCAGGCAGCGGGCGTGCTCCTCGACGGACGCGGCGGTGGTGCGGGCGCAGCGCGGGGCGAAGGAGCAGCCGGGGGCGGGGACGATCAGCGACGGCGGGCTGCCGGGGATGGCCCGCAGCGGGGCGTCGTCGGTGTCGTCCAGGCGCGGCAGCGAGTCCAGCAGGCCGCGGGTGTACGGGTGCGCGGGCTGTGCGAACAGCCTTTCCACCGGGGCCTGTTCGGCCGCCCGGCCGCCGTACATGACGAGCACCTCGTGGGCGACCCGGGCGACCACGCCGAGGTCGTGGGTGATCATCACGACGCCGAGGCCGCGTTCCTGCTGGATCCGGGCGATCAGGTCGAGGATCTGCGCCTGGACGGTCACGTCCAGGGCGGTGGTGGGCTCGTCGGCGATCAGCAGCTCGGGTTCGCAGGCGAGCGCCATGGCGATCATGACGCGCTGGCGCATGCCGCCGGAGAACTGGTGCGGGTACTCGTCGACCCGGCGGGCCGGCTCCGGGATGCCGACCTCGGCCAGCATCTCCACGGCCCTGGCCCGTCCGGCCTTCCGGCCCGCCTTGAAGTGCACCCGGTAGTGCTCGGCGATCTGCTCGCCGACGGTATAGAAGGGGTGCAGGCTGGACAGCGGGTCCTGGAAGATCATCGCGATCCGCCGGCCCCGGACGGCGCCCAATTCCCGCTCCCCCAGCCCGTTCAGCTCCTGCCCGCCGAGCCGGATCGAGCCGGTGACGGCGGCGCCGCGGTGCAGGCCCATGACGGCGAGCGAGGTGACGGACTTGCCGCTGCCGGACTCGCCGACCAGGCCGAGGGTACGCCCGGCCTCGACGGTGAAGGAGATGCCGTCGACGGCCCGGACGGTGCCGCGCGGGGTGTCGAAACGGACCCCGAGGTCCTCGACTTCCAGGAGAGTCATCAGTACCTCACTCTCGGGTCGACGTACGCGTAGAGCAGGTCGACCAGCAGGTTCGCGGCGACGATGAAGGCGGCCGCGAGCAGGGTGACGCCGAGGATGACGGGCTGGTCCGAGCGGACCAGCGCGTCGTAGAAGAGCCGTCCCACCCCGGGCAGTCCGAAGATCGACTCGGTGATGACGGCACCGGCCAGCAGCCCGCCGAGGTCCATCCCGAGGATGGTCAGGATCGGCGTCATCCCGGAGCGCAGCCCGTGCTTGACCGCGACGGTCGTGGCGGGCAGGCCCTTGGCCCGGGCGGTGCGGATGTACGGCTCGGCCATCGCCTCGATCATCGAGTTCCGGCTCTGCCTGGCGTACATGGCCGCGTACAGCAGGGCCAGGGCGATCCACGGCAGCAGCAGGTTGGAGGCCCACTCGACGGGGTTCTCGGTGAACGCGTGGTAGGCCGGGTAGGGCAGCAGACCGGCCGTCCTGACGACGCCCCAGATCAGCATGATCGAGGTGAAGTAGACCGGCAGCGAGGCAGCGCCGACCGAGAGCACCATCAGCGTCTTGTCGGTCGCCCCGCCCTTGCGCAGCGCCGAGGTGACGCCCGCGCCCAGGCCGAGGACCAGCCAGAGCACGGCCGCGCCGACGGCCAGCGAGACGGAGACCGGCAGCCGGTCGGTGAGCAGGTTCCAGACCGGCAGCGAGTACTCGTAGGAGTAGCCGAGGCAGGGGAAGCCGCAGTGGGTGGCGCTGGGACCGCTGCCGTAGTCGCGCCCGGCGAAGATGCCGCCCACGTACGTGGCGAACTGCTCCCAGACCGGCCTGTCGAGCCCCATCGCGGCCTTGACCTCGGCGATCCGCTCGGGGCTGCAGGTCTTGCCGCAGGCGGCCACCGCCGGGTCGGCGGGCAACAGGTAGAAGATGGTGAAGGTGATCGCGCAGATCGCCAGCAGGATGCCGAGCGCGCCGAGCAGCCGACGGCCGAGGTAGAGGATCACGACCGGCCTCCCCGCGGGTCGAGGATGTCGCGCAGCGCGTCGCCGAGCAGGGTGAAGGCGAGCACGGCGAGGAACAGGAAGGCCGTCGGGATCAGGAAGTACGTCGGGTCGGTCTCGTAGAAGCTGATGCTCTCGGCGATCATCTGCCCCCAGGAGGGGGTCGGCGGGCGCACGCCCACGCCGAGGTAGCTGAGCGCGGCCTCGGTGGCGATCATGCCGGGGACCAGCAGCGTGGTGTAGGCGATGATCGGCCCGGAGACGTTGGGCAGGATCTCGCGGGTGAGGATGCGCCAGGAGCGGGCACCGCCGACCTTGGCGGCCTCGACGTACTCGCGGTGCTTGAGCGAGAGGGTCTGCCCCCGCACCACCCGGGCGATGCCGGGCCAGGTGAACATCCCGATCACCAGGGTGATCAGCAGGACCCGGTTGACGTCCTTGGCCACCGACATCATCGAGATCATGAAGATCAGCGACGGGAAGGACATGGTGAGGTCCATCAGCCGGGACAGCACGGTGTCGGTCCGCCCGCCGAAGTAGCCGGCCGCGATGCCGACCAGGGTGCCGGTCACCACGACCACGGCGGTGGCGGTGAAGGCGATCAGCAGCGAGACCTGCCCGCCGTGCAGCACCCGGGCGAACAGGTCGCGCCCGGTGGCGGGTTCGACGCCCAGCCAGTGCCGGGTGCCGATCCCGCCGAAGTCTCCGATCGGCAGTCCGCCCAGGTACGGGTCCACGGCGCGCTTGTCGAACTCCTCGGGGCTCCAGCCGCCGAGCGCGCTCAGCGGCCCGGCCAGGGCGACGAGCAGGACCAGCAGGGCGACGACGACCAGGCCGAAGCGGGCCGACCCCTTGGCCCAGAGCTGGTCCCAGACCAGCCGCCAGGGCCCGCGGCCGGAACGTTTCGCCGGGCCCGCCCCGACCGTGTCGGCCGTGGCCGTTTCGATGGTGGTACTCATCGGACGGTCCCTCAGCCCTGGCTCTTGGAGGGGTCCTTGAGGCCGATCGTGGCGAAGTCCCACTGACCGGTCCACACCGGGTGACCGAAGGCCCCGGCCACGTTCGTCCCGGCCAGCAGCGGGCGGCGCTGCCACAACATCGGCACGGTGGGCGCCTTCTTCATCAGGTCCTCGTTGAGCTGCACCCACGCCTTGTTGGCCTCGTCGACGTCGGTCATCGCGTTGATCTGGTCGATCCGGTCCTCGGTGGCCTGGTCGCGGAACTGCTCGACGTTGCCCTGGTTGCCCTTCTCCTTGATGGTGCGGCCGTCGAAGACCAGCGGCAGGAAGGTGGCACCGGAGGGGTAGTCCGGGCACCAGCCGACGATGGCGAGGTCGGGGGCGTTCTTGGTGTCGCCGATGGTGTCGTAGTAGACGGACGGGTCGGCGGTGGTGATGGTGACCTGGATGCCGACCTTCGCCAGCGACTGCTGCAGGGCCTCGGCCCGGGTCTTGTCGCCGGAGGAGACGGTCAGCGAGACCTTGAGGTCGGTCTTGCCGGCGTCCTTGAGCAGCTGCTTGGCCTTCTCCGGGTCCCCGGTGGCCGGGATCTTCAGCGGGTCCAGCCTGGTTCCGCCGGACAGCGCGGGCGGCAGGTAGGAGGTGGCCACGTCCCCCATCGCCGGGCCGCCGTTCGCGGTCACCTGGGCGTCCCGGTCCACCGCGTACATCAGCGCCTCGCGGACCTTGGGGTCGTCGAACGGTGCCTTGGAGGTGTTGGGGTACAGCATGTCGGTGCAGCCCTGTTGCTCGGCGATCAGCCGGGACTTCACATCCGCCTTGGGCAGCACCTTGGCGACCGACTCGGGCCGCAGGTTCATCCATTCGACCGCGGAGGCGTCCGCGCCCTCGCTGGCGATGATCCGGTCGTCCACCTGGCCGCCCTTGAGGCCCTCGGTGACCACGATCCGGTCCGGGTAGGCCTTGCGAACCGGATCGGTGGACTGGTCCCAGTTGGTGTTGCGGACCAGGACCAGCTGTTTGCCGCGGTCGTAGGTCTCGATCTTGTACGGGCCGGAGGAGAACGGCCGCAGGTCGTACTGGGTGCCCTTGTCCTGGGACTGCGGGACGGGGGCGAAGGTCGGCAGGGTCGCCGTGTACGAGAACTCGGCGACCGGGCGCTTGAGGTGGAAGACGATCGTCCTGTCGTCGGGGGTCTCGATGCTGGCCAGGTGCTCGCCGTTCAGCGGACCCTTGTAGTTCTCGCCGCCGGCCAGGTACTGCTGGGCGTAGTCGGGGCCGCCGGTGAGGTCCGGCGCGAAGGAGCGCTCGACGTTGTACTTGACGTCGGCGGACTTGATCGGCGTGCCGTCCTCGTACTTGACGCCGTCCTTGAGGGTGAAGGTCCAGGTCTTGCCGCCGTCCGAGGACTTGCCGAGGTCGGTGGCGAGGTCGGGGACGATCTCGCTGCCCGCCGCGCCGGGCTCGGCTTTGAAGGTGACCAGGGTGCGGTAGAGCAGCCGGATACCGAAGTCCATGTTCGGCATGGTCCAGTTGCGGGCCGGGTCGAGGTGGGCGAAGTCCTGGTTGGACAGCACGGTCAGGGTGCCGCCCTTGACCGGGGTGCCGCCGACGATCGTCCCCGACGCGGCACCGGGGGCCCTGGTGCTGCCGGCCGCGGCGTTGTCGCCGCCGCTGTCGCTCTTGTCGTTCTTGCAAGCCCCGAGGCCGAGGGTGAGGGTCGCCGCGAGGGCCGCCGCGAGGAGGGCATGGGTGCGCCTGGTCATGTGCAACTCCGCTGTGGGGGGGCCTGCTCTGGCCGCTCCGCTGTGTGACCCGTAACATAGTAATGTGAAATTGCACTGCACAAGAGGTGGCGCCGGTCGTTACCCAGCCGTGTCCGTGCGCCCTCACCTCCCCAGCCCCGCCTAGGAGTTCACCGGTGACCAACCCTCAGACCGGCCTCAACACCGGCAGCCACGACCTCCCGGTCTCCCCCGACCTGGACGCCTTCATGGGCGTTCGCTGGACCCCCACCCCGCTCCCCGCCGACCAGCGCGTCCCCGGCTACGACCGCTTCCCCGGCCGCCGGGACCGGCTCTCCGCCGCCTTCCCCGGCGAGCGGCTGATCGTCCCCGCCGGACGCCTCAAGGTCCGCTGCAACGACCTGGATCACCGCTTCCGCCCGCACAGCGCGTACGCCTGGCTCACCGGACTCACCGGCGAGGACCAGGCCGACCACGTCCTCGTCCTCGAACCGGCCGGCCCCGAGGGCCACGAACCGGTGCTCTACCTGCGCCCGCGCTCCCCGCGCAGCGGCGGCGAGTTCTACCGCGACCGCCGCTACGGCGAGTTCTGGGTCGGCCGCCGGCCCGACCTCGCCGAAGCCGCCCGACTCACCGGGCTGCGCACCGAACACCTCGACGACCTCGGCAAGTTGCTCACCGGACCACAGCCGCCCACCCGGGTACTGGCCGGCACCGACGCCCTCGTCGACTCCGCCACCGGGCGCCCCCGCGCGGACCTGCGCGACGGCGAACTCGCCGCCGTCCTCGCCGAGTTGCGACTGATCAAGGACAGGTGGGAGATCGGGCAGCTGCAACTCGCCGTCGACCACACCGTCACCGGCTTCGAGGACGTCGTCCGCGCCCTGCCCACCGCACTGCGCCACCACCGCGGCGAACGCTGGATCGAGGGCGTCTTCGACCTGCGCGCCCGCGCCGAGGGCAACGGCACCAGCTACACCACCATCGCCGCCTCCGGCGCCCACGCCTGCGTCCTGCACTGGATCCGCAACGACGGCGCCCTCGACCCGAACTCCCTGCTCCTGCTGGACGCCGGCGTCGAGACCGACACCCTCTACGCCGCCGACATCACCCGCACCCTCCCCCTCAGCGGCACCTTCACCCCGATCCAGCGCCAGGCCTACGACCTCGTCCTCGCCGCCCAGAGCGCCGGCATCGCCGCCCTGCGCCCCGGCGCCCGCTTCCGCGACTTCCACCAGGCCGCCATGCGCGTCATCGCCGAAGGCCTCGCCGACTGGGGCGTCCTCCGCGTCCCCGCCGACCAGGCCCTCGCCGAGGACAACGGCCTCCACCGCCGCTACACCCTCTGCGGCAGCGGCCACATGCTCGGCCTCGACTACCACGACTGCTCCCAGGCCCGCGCCGACCGCTACCTCGACGCCACCCTGGAGGAGGGCATGGTCCTCACCGTCGAACCCGGCCTCTACCTCCAGCCCGACGACGAAACCCTCCCCCTGGAGCTGCGCGGCATGGGCATCCGCATCGAGGACGACCTCGTCATCACCGCCGACGGCGCCCACCTGATGTCCGGCGCGCTGCCGAGGACGGCCGAGGCCGTCGAGTCCTGGATGGCGAACCTGCTCAGTTGAGGCCGGGACGGAGCGGACGGTCAGGCGACCTTGATCGTCCGCTCCCCCTGCCTGACGGCCACCTCGACCTCGCCGCCGATCGCGGCGGCGTACGCCCGCAGGTTGTCCAGGCTGTCCACCTGACCATGCTCGATCTGCGACACCCGCGCCTGGCTCACTCCCATCAGCCCGGCCACCTCCTTCTGGGTCAGCCCGGCCGCCTTGCGCAGCTCGGCGAGCTCGTAGCCGCGAATCCGCGCCAGCGTCTCCTGTCGGATCCGGGCTCGGTCCGCCTCCGCTTCCGGTGAGGCCAGCCACGGGTTGATCCGCTGCGCCTCAGCCCACACCTCGGTCCAGCTACGGCCCTTCATGCGCGTGCTCCCTTGTCCTTCTCACTGATGTACTGCTCGTAGCGAGCTTCCGCCAGCGGAATGTTGATGTCGTACCACCGGGACCAGTCCCCGTTCTTGTCGCCGACGTTAAGTTGTGTCTTATGCGTTACCGCGCGCTTCCCGCTCAATCCAGCCCTGCGGGGGACGGAACGCCTCGCCCGGCACGCGCCGGGCGCACTACCCCCGCGCGCTCCTCCACAGCTGCGCCACAATCTCCTCCGCCGGGCCCGTGCGCGCCAGCCGGTGGGCGGTGCCCGCCCAGAGGTGCATGGCATCCGTGTCCCCGCGGCCGGTGGCGGCCGCACGCAGCGGAGCGGTGAGGTGGTGGATCTCGGGGTAGGCGGGCGGGGCGTACGGGCCGTGGCGGTCGATGAAGGCGTTGCGCAGGCCGCGCGCCGGGCGGCCGGTGAAGGCGCGGGTGACGACGGTCTCCGGCAGTTCGGTGAGCGCGGCCCGGTGGGCGGCCGAGGCGCCGGACTCGTCGGAGCGCAGCAGCGCCGTCCCCAACTGCACCGCGATCGCCCCGGCCCGCAGCGCCGCCGCGATCGCCGGGCCGTCGCCCAGCCCGCCGGCGGCGATCAGCGGCATGGCGGTCACCGCCCGTACGGCGGGCAGCAGCTGCAGCAGCGGTGCCTCCCCCGGCAGGTCCGCGACCCGGTGGGTGGCGCGGTGCCCGCCGGCCTCCGGGCCCTGCACGCACAGCGCGTCCATCCCGACCGCCTCCGCCGCCCGCGCCTCCTCCGACGTGGTGACGGTGCCGATCTGCAGCGTCCCCGCCGCCCGCAGCGCCGCCGCCTCCGCGGCCGTCGGCAGCCCGAAGGTGTACGAGACCACCGGCACCGGGTCCGCGAGCAGCACCGCGAGCTTGGCCTCCCAGCCGTCCCGGTCCGGCCCGATCTCCTCCGGCAGCGCCACCCCCCACCGCTCGGCCTCCGGCCGCAGCCGCTCCCGGTAGGCGGCGACCGCCGCCGGATCCCCGGGCGGGGCCGGGACGAAGAGGTTCACCCCGTACGGCCGGTCGGTCGACTTCCGCACGGCGGCGACCTGTTCGGCCATCGCCTCGGCGCTCCGGTAGCCCGCGGCCAGGAACCCGAGCCCACCGGCCCGGTTCACCGCCGCCACCAGCTCCGGCGTCGAGACCCCGCCCGCCATCGGGGAGCCGATCACCGGCACGGCAAGCTCGTCGAGACGGACGGTCATCGGGGCGCTCCTCACACTGCTACGGGCACGGACCGTTCCCACGCTACGCCCAGCGGACCGGCCCCACCCCACGCTCAGCGGATCAGCCCCCGCCCCCGTGCCTCCCGTACCGCCGCCGTGCGCGAGTCGACCCCCAACTTGGTGTAGATGTGCACCAGATGCGACTTCACGGTGGCCTGGCTCAGGTGTAGTTGCTGGCTGATCCGTTGGTTGGTCAGCCCGTCCGCGACCAGCCCCAGCACCTCGGTCTCCCGTGCGCTGAGCGCCGCCGCGGGCGCCCGCATCCGCTCCAGCAGCCGGTCCGCCACGCTCGGCGCCAGCGCGCTGCGCCCGGCCGCGGCGGCCCGTACCGCCTGGGCGAGTTCCTCGGGCGGCGCGTCCTTCAGCAGGTACCCGGTCGCACCGGCCTCCAGCGCCGGCAGGGTGTCCGCGTCGCTGTCGTAGGTGGTGACCACCAGCACCCGCGGCGCGCCCGCCCGGGCGGTGATCGCCGCCGTGGCCTGGGCCCCGTTCATCGCCGAGCCGGGCCCGAACTGCAGGTCCATCAGCACCACGTCGACCCCCGGCTCGGCCGCCAGCTCGACGGCCCGCTCGGCGGTGGCGGCCTCCGCCACGATGGCGAAGTCCGGTTCGCTCTCCAGCACCGCCCGCAGCCCGGCCCGCACCACGGGGTGGTCGTCGGCGATCAGCAGCCGGATCACGGGCCGACCTCCGCGGTGACCGGCAGCAGCACCGCCAGCGCCGTGCCCTCCCCGGGCGCCGACTCGACGGTGAAGCTGCCGCCGAGCGCCCGCGCCCGGGCCCGCATCGAGGGCAGCCCGAAGCCGCCGTCCCCACCCGTACGGCCGGCGACCGCCGCCGGATCGAACCCGGCTCCGTCGTCGAACACGTCCAACGCCACCTCGCCCTCCATGTAGCTGAGTGTCACCTCGGCCCGCGAGGCCTTCGCGTGCCGCACGGTGTTGCCGAGCGCCGACTGCGCTATCCGCAGCAGCGCCACCTCCTGCGCGGCCGGCAGCCGGACCGGATCCCCGGAGACGTGCAGGTGGACGGGCAGACCGCTGTGCGCCGTGGTGGTCGCGCACAGCCGCTCCAGCGCGACCGGCAGCGGATCGCCGTCCAGCGCGGGCGGGGTGAGCGCCCGAACGAAGCGCCGGGCCTCGTCCAGGTTGTCCTGGGCGGCCTGCCGCGCCTGCTCGACGTACCCGGCGGCGGCCTCGGTGCGCTCGGGCAGCGCCCGCTGGGCGGCCCGCAGCAGTAGCTGGATGGAGCTGAGGCTCTGCGCGAGGGTGTCGTGGATCTCCCGGGCGAGGCGCTCGCGCTCGGCCATCACCCCGGCGGTGTGGTGGGCGGCGGCGAGGTCGGCGCGGGCGGCGGTCAGTTCGTCGATCAGCCGGCGCCGCTCCTCGCTCTCCCGGTACAGCGCCTGGTAGCCGAGCACGGTGGCGGTGGCGACGGCCGCGCCGAGCGCGGGCCCGATCGAGGCGGCGAGGCTGAAGCTGTGCTGGTGCCAGGACCAGGCGGCGATCGCCGCGGCCGCGGTCAGTCCGACGGCCACCAGCCCGCTGCGCCGCCCGAGCAGGTGCAGCTCCAGGAAGTACAGCGGGAACGCCAGCCACACCCCGTCCTGGGTGGCGACCAGCAGGCCCGCCCAGGTGCCGCCGAGCAGCGCCAGCCAGAGCCCGGCGGCCCGCCGGGAGGTACGGACGGCGGCCAGCCTCGGCCCGACGGCGTACCCGGCGGCCATCGCGGAGGCCGCGGCGGCGACGGCGGCCGGATCGCCGCCCCGGTCGACGAACACCGAGCGGGCGACGGCGAGCAGCAGCAGGCCCGCCACGAGCAGGTGCAGGCAGACCTGGAGGACGCGGGCGACGGGGGTGGTTCGGGATCGTTCGGTCGCCATCCCTCCAGCCTAAGTTCCGAGCCCGAGACCCGGCATCAATCAAAAGGTTGAACTCCGCTTCTGCCCTTTGATGCCCAGGAAACCATCCCCGGCGCGATGCCCGCGCGGCCCCTTCTCGCAGACCGTAGTGGAGGAAGCACCCGTCATCTGTTGGAAAGGTCCACCGTGTTCGTCGCCTGGAGGGATCTGAGGTTCGCCAAGGGGCGGTTCGCCCTGATGGGAACCGTCATCGTGCTGATCACCGTGCTGGTCGGCCTGCTGTCCGGGCTGACCGCCGGACTGGGCCGGCAGAACATCTCCGCGATCACCGGCCTGCCCGCCGACCACCTGGTCTTCGGCAAGCCCGCCGACGGGCAGAAGCTCTCGTTCACCGACTCCCAGGTCAGCCCCGAGCAGTGGCAGGCCTGGTCCCGTGAGCCCGGCGTCACCTCCGCCCAGCCACTCGGTATCACCACCACCAAGGCCACCGCCGGGCAGCGCACCGCCGCGCTCTCCGCCTTCGGCGTCCCGGACGGCTCCGACCTGGCCCCGCAGGGCGGCCGGATCGCCCCCGGCCAGGCCGTGTTGTCGAAGGCCGCCGCCGAGAACCTGGGCCACCTCGCCCCCGGCGCCGACTTCACCCTCGCCGGACACCGGCTACAGGTCGCCGTCGTCGACGGAGACGCCGCATACAGCCACACCCCGGTGATCTGGACCAGCCTCACCGACTGGCAGCAGTTCGCCCCCGGCGGCGCCGGCCACGCCACGGTCATCGCCCTCCACACCACGAAGGGCGTCGATCTCGCCGCCGCCGACGCCCGCCACGCCACCGTGACCCGCACCCGCGACGACGCCCTGGCCGCGATCGGCTCCTACACCTCCGAGAACGGCTCCCTCCAGCTGATGCGCGGCTTCCTGTTCGCCATCTCCGCGCTGGTCATCGGCGCTTTCTTCACCGTCTGGACGATCCAGCGCAGCGGCGACATCGCGGTACTGAAGGCCCTCGGTGCCTCCACCCGCTACCTGCTGCGCGACGCCCTCGGCCAGGCCGTCCTGCTACTGGCGCTCGGTACGGTCGTCGGCACCGCGATCGCGTCCGGCTTCGGCGCGCTGATCGGGTCCGCCGTGCCCTTCGTCCTGGACGCCCCGACCGTCCTCCTCCCGGCCCTCGTCATGATCGCCCTCGGCGCGATCGGCGCGGCCCTGTCCATCCGCCGGATCACCTCCGTCGACCCGCTGACCGCCCTGGGGAGCGCCCGATGAGCCTGACGCTCGACCGCATCACCCTCACCTACCCGGACGGCGACGGCCGGCTCACCGCCCTGGACGACGTGTCGCTGACCGTCCCCAAGGGCTCGATCACGGCCGTGGTCGGCCCGTCGGGCTCCGGCAAGTCCAGCCTGCTGGCGGTGGCGGCCACCCTGATCACCCCGGACTCCGGCCGGGTGGTGGTCGACGGCACCGACACCGCCGCCCTCAGCCGCGCCGACCTGACCGCCCTGCGCCGCACCAAGATCGGCATCGTCTTCCAGCAGGCCAACCTGCTGCCCTCGCTCACCGCCGTGGAACAGCTCCAGGTGATGGCCCACCTCGACGGCCGCTCCCCGCGCGAAGCCCTCCCCCGCGCCCTGGAACTGCTCGACTCCGTAGGCCTGCGCGACCAGGCGGGCCGCCGCCCCCACCAGCTGTCGGGCGGCCAGCGCCAGCGCGTCAACATCGCCCGCGCGCTGATGAACGACCCCACGGTCCTGCTCGTCGACGAGCCCACCAGCGCCCTCGACCACGAACGCGGCGCAGCGGTACTGGACTTGATCACCGACCTCACCCACCGCCGGGCCACCGCAACCGTCCTGGTCACCCACGACCGCACCCACCTGACGGCCGTCGACCAGATCGCCGAGGTCCACGACGGCCGCCTGACGCTGCCGACGGCGGTCTGAACTACTTCTTTGCGGTGAGCACATCGTCCACCGAAAGCGCCGCTGACACGCCAATCGACTCCGGCAGCGTGAACGACTGTCCAGGATGGTGGACAGCGTGCACCCGGTACTCGCCGTCCTGCGGGTCCGTGAGCACCATGACCCGCTGGTTCGTCCGGTCCACGATCACGTAAACCGGCACCCCGGCAGATGCATAGGCAGCGGGCTTCTTTTTCAGATCGTCGCCGAAATTGGAGGAGGTCACCTCCAGCACAAGGCGAAAGACTGCCGGGTCATAGCAGTTGTATTCGATCAACCGATCATCGCTGTGCGCGTCAAGGATCGCCAGATCGGGGATCGCGAAGTCAGACGGGCCGTCCGGCAGCCAAATGCCCACATTCTGGAAGACTTCGGCATCATCGTCTTCGAGACCGGCGGCGAACAGCAGGCGCATGATCTTGGTCAGCGATCGGCTGTGCTTGATGTTCGGCGGCGGCGTCACGGTGATCTGGCTCCCGATGATCTCGACCCGGTAGCCGGGAAGCTGGTTGGAGATCAGCTCTGCGGCTTCGAGCAGCGTCGGCTGCTGCACGGGCTCTTCCACTGCTGCGGCGGACATGGATTTCCTCCTGGCTGCCGATGTCGAGAGCATCATCGTAGAACGCGAGCGCCGCCCGACGCCCGATCTTCCGCCTTCACCCGAACGAGTGGTTTAGCCCTACCGAGCCCGCAACCGCAGCGCCGGCTGGTCCACCTCCGGCGCCTCGTCCTGCCCCGCCCAGAGCGACCGCACATGGCTGAGGTGCCGCGTCATGCACGCCTCCGCCGCGGCCGCGTCACCGGCCAGCATCAGGTCCAGCAGCTCCAGGTGTTCCTCCGCCGAGGAGACCAGCTCGCCCTTCTCGTCGAGCCGCGTGAGCCCGTAGAGCCGCGAGCGCTTGCGCAGGTCGCCGACCACCTCCACCAGCCGCGCGTTGCCCGCGAGCCCCAGCAGGTCGAGGTGGAACTGCCGGTCCGCCTCCAGGTAGCCGATCAGGTCGTGCTTGCGCGCGGCCGCGACGATCGCCTCGGCCTGGGGGCGCAGCCGCTCCAACTGGTCCTTGGTCGCCGTGCGGGTGACCCGGCCGACGGTCGGGACCTCGATCAGGGCGCGGATCTCGGTGTAGTCGTCCAGGTCGCGCTCGGTGAGCTCGGTGACCCGGAAGCCCTTGTTGCGGACGGCCTCGACCAGGCCCTCCCGGGCGAGGTCGAGCATGGCCTCGCGGACCGGGGTGGCGGAGACGCCGAAGTCAGCGGCGAGCGCGGGGGCGGAGTAGACGACGCCGGGGCGCAGTTCGCCGGAGATCAGGGCCGCCCGGAGTGCGTGGGCGACCTGGTCGCGGAGCCGCTCCTGCACGGAGATCAGGGTGCGGGATTTGAGCTCGGCCATGGTGTTCCTCCGGGTGGGTGCAGAACACCAGCGTACAATGTCACGTTACGTTGAGCGCGCAACAGTCCGCGATCCGAACACCCCGTCAACCCCGCCGAGGCTCATGGTGGCAGCGGCCGCCGGCCGTGGCAACGGCCGACGGCACACGATCTGCCACCGCATCGCTACCGGGCCCGCGACCCCGCCCGGAACCGGCCGACCAGCGTGGTCACGCTCGCCGCCCCGTCCCCGGCCTCGACGCCCCGCCGGAACGCCTCCGCGAGCAGCGCGGGCAGCGCGCCGTCGACCCCGGAGGCCTCCGCGGTCTGTCGGACGTGTTCGACGCTGGCGAGCCCCATCGCCAGCCGGTCGACGTCGCCGCGGTGGTCGCCGGCCGCGATCCGCGGCGCGTAGAAGGCCTGGAAGCCCGGCAGCGAGGCCGCCGTCGAGCTCAGGTACGGCAGGAACTCCTCGGCCGAGATGCCGTTGGCCTCGGCGATCGCGGTGGCGTGCAGGTAGCCCACCATCGAGGACCAGAACAGGTCCATCTGGATCTGGTAGTACAGCTGCGCCAGCCCGGGGTCGTCGCCCCGGTAGTCGGTCCCGGTCAGCACCTCCAGCGCGGTCCGGTGTCGCCGGAACAGCTCGACCGGCCCGCTGTAGAAGGTGGACGACTCCGGGCTGCCGATGCCCGAGGGCGGCACCTGCACCCCGCCCGTCAGATGCCCGGCCCCACGCTCGGCGAGCCACCTCGCCGCCTCCCGGGCCCGCTCAGGGGTGTCCGAGCTGAGGTTCGCGATCACCTTCCCGGCCACCACCGCCTCCACCGACTCCAGTACGGCGAACACCGCGTCGTAGTCGGTGAGGCTGAGCACCACCAGCTCGCCGGCCGCCACCGCCGCCTCCGCACTGGGCGCCAACTCCGCACCCCGGGCGACCAGTTCATCCGCCCGCGCGGCCGTACGGTTCCACACCGTGACGGCGTAGCCGGCGTCCAGGTACACCCCGGCCATGGCCTGTCCCATCGGGCCGAGCCCGATCACCGTCACGGACGCCTTCGACTGCCGCTCGGCGGAAAGCCCCACGGAAAACTCAACGGACATACGGATACCCCCCTAGAACGAACGCTCTATCCAGCGCCGGGGGCGACGCTAGCACAGCTCTGGAACGAACGCTCTATTCAGGAGGTCGACTAGGATGCCCCCGTGAAGACCCCCGAGAAGACCACCCCCGTCGGTACCCGCGAGCGAATCGTCCGGGCCACCTCCCGGCTACTGCAGCGCCAGGGTTACGAGGGCACCGGGATCAAGCAGATCTCCCGCGAGGCGGAGGCCACCCTCGGCTCCGTCTACCACTTCTTCCCGGGCGGGAAGCAGGAGTTGGCCGCCGAGGCGATCCGGCACGGGGACCAGGAGTTCGCCGTGATCCTGCGCGCCGGGCTCGGCTCGTCCGAGGACCTGACCGAGGCGATCACCGCCTGCACCACGCTGCTCGGCCGCGAACTGCGCACCTCCGACTGGCAGGACGGCTGCCCGATCACCACCACCGCGCTGGAGACGGTCGGCCGAGCCCCGGTGATCGAGCAGTCGGTCGCCGCGGCCTTCGCGAACTGGCAGGCCATCGTGGAGGAACGCCTCCGCGCCGCCGGCATCGGCACCGAGGACGCCCGCGAGCTGGCCGGTACCGTCATCAACACCCTGGAGGGCGCCGAACTCTCCGCCCAGGTCGCCCGCAGCGAGGAACCGCTGCACGTCGCCGGCAAGCACCTGGCCCGCCTGCTCTCGACCTACCGCTGAAACACGGAAAGAAGCCGGCCCGACGGGGGATCCCTTCCCGTCGGGCCGACTCCGGCTTCCTCGGCGACTGAACCTCAGGCTCGTCGGAAGTCCCGGTACACCTCCGCCGCCACCGCCAGGTCCTCCCAGGCCATCCCGACGCTCTTGAAGAACCGCGGCCGCCCGCTCGGCACCGGCGCGTCCCCGCGCACCAGCTCGGCCAGGTTCCACACCTGCCGTCCCGCCACGCCCGCCATGACCAGATCCCCGGCTTCCCTGGCCGCCGCCGTCCGCGCCTCGACGTACAGCTCGGCCCGCCCGACCAGCACCTCGTCCACCTCCCGCGCGTCCGGCTCGTGCGAGCCGACCGCCGCGACGGCCGCGTGCGCGGGAACCAGCGCGCCGTCGAACAGCGGCGCCCGCGCGGTGGTGCAGCAGACCACCACGTCGGCACGCCCGACCGCCTCCGGCCCACCCACGCCGGCCGAGAGCCCCAGCCCCCGCCCGTACGCCACCAGAGCGGAAGCCCGCCCGGGATCCCGCGCGACCACGGTGAGCCGACGCAGCGGCCGGACGGCCAGCAGCGCGTCCAGGTGTCCGTACGCCTGCGGCCCGGAGCCGAACACCACCAGGTGCTCGGCCTCCGGCACCGCAAGCCGCGCCAGCGCCGCCGCCGTCACGGCGGGCGTGCGCAGGGCTGTGAGGGCCGCGCCGTCCAGCACGGCCAACGGCTGCAGGGTGGGCCCGTCGAGCAGCAGGTAGCTGCCGGTGATCCGGGGCAGCCCGAGCGCCGGGTTACCGGGCGCGACCCCGGCGATCTTGACGCCCGCGTACGGCCCGGCGGCGGCCGGCATCAGCAACAGCTCCCCCGCCGGCACCGGCACGGCCGACCGGGCGGGCGCCGCCTCCGGGTCGAACCCGTCCAGCAGCACCCGCTCGATCGCCCCCACCGCCCCGGCGGGCCCGACCCCGCCGGTGCCCGGCACGGCGTACTGGAGCGGCTCAGCCGCCGCACCGGACAGCTCGGCACCACGCAGCACGGCACCGCTCACAGCAGGAACCCCGTCCCCAGCGAGTCCCCCGGCTCCAGGACGAACCGGTGCTCCCCCGTGCGGAACGCCGTCCCGCCGACCTCGGTGACCACGCCATCCCCCAGCGGGTCACCCCCGGCGAGGACCCGCCCGGTGAAGACCGTGCCGATGATCGACTCGTGCCGCAGTTCCTCCCCCGGCGCGAGCCGCCCCTCGGCGGCGAGTACGGCGAGCCGGGCGGAGGTGCCGGAGCCGCAGGGCGAGCGGTCGATCTGCCCGTCCGCGAACACGACGACGTTCCGCTGGCTCAACACGTCGTCAGCAGCAGGCAGTTCGTCGTACAGCACCACCCCGTACACGCCCGACAGCCGCGCGTCCGTCGGATGCGCGACCACCTCCGAGCCGGCCAGCAGCGCCCTGATCTCCCTTCCCACGGCCGTGAGTTCGGGCAGCAGACCCGGCTCCACCGCGAGCCCGAGCGCCGCCGCCGAGACGGACGCGTAGCACGCCCCGGAGTGCGCCACCGCGACCTCGACCACCCCGCGCGAGGTGGTCACCGGCAGCTTCAACGCGCTGACCCGGCTGGGCACATTGCGGAAGGTGACCCCGGTGGTACGCCCGCCGGCCCGGTGCACCAGGGCGGTGACCCGCCCGGAGGGCACGTCGATCCGCACCCGGGCCACGCCGTCGGCGGGGGCCGGGACCAGACCGGAGTCCACCGCCCAGGCGCCGAGCGCGATGGTGCCGTGCCCGCAGGCCGTCGAGTAGCCGTCCTTGTGCCAGAACAGCACGCCCAGGTGAGCCTCGTCGTCGTCCGGCGGCACCAGGAACCCGCCGTACATCCCGGCGTGCCCGCGCGGCTCCCGGACGAGCAGCTGCCGGACGGCATCCAGCGCGCTGGGCCGGGGCGCGGTGGCGCCGCCGCCCGCGCCGAGCGCGATGGCCCGGCGCTCGGCGACGCTGTCGCCGGGGATCGTCGGCGCACCGTCCAGCACGATCCGGAACGGCTCACCGGCCGCGTGGTAGTCGACGGCCCGGACGTCCATCAGGTTGCGAACGTCCATCAGGCCGCGGACATCCGTCAGGCCACCGCCGTCCATCAGGCGCCCCCGCCCGGCAGCACGCTGACCGTCCGGCTCACGGTGTAGAAGTCCAGTGCGGCCCGGCCCTGTTCGCGGTCGCCGTGGCTCGCGCCCTTGGTCCCGCCGAAGGGCAGGTGGAAGTCGACGCCGCTGGAGGGGGCGTTGACCCGGATCATGCCCGCGTCCAGCCGGTCGGCGGCGGCCAGCGCCACGTCCAGGCTGCGGGTGTGCACCGAGGTGGCGAGGCTGTGCGGGGTGTCGTTGGCGAGCGCGATCGCCTCGTCCAGGTCGGCCGCCGCGTGCAGCACCGCGATCGGACCGAAGAACTCCTCGCGCGCCAGGGGGTGTTCGCCGGGTACGTCGGTGAGCAGGGTCGGCTCGACGTACCAGCCGGCCCGCTCGGGGATCCGTCCGCCGGTGAGCACGCTCGCCCCGGCCGCGACGGCCGACGAGACCGCCCCCATCACCCGTTCCCGCGCGGCGGCGTTGATCACCGGCCCGCACACCGCGTCGTCCACCACCGCCAGCGCCTTGACCAGGGCCTCGCGCAGCGGCTCATGAGCCGCGCCGACCGCGATCACCCGGCTGGTGGCGGTGCACTTCTGCCCGGCGTACCCGGCGACGGCGGCCGCGATGTGGGCGGCGGCCAGCTCCACATCCGCATCCGGTAGCACCAACGCGGCGTTAAGCCCGCCGAGTTCGGCCTGCACCGGCACCCCGCGCCCGGTCGCCGCCCGCACCACAGCCCGCCCGACCCCGGTGGAGCCGGTGAAGGACACCACGTCCGCCGCGTCGACCAGCGCCGCGCCCTCCTCGGCCCCGCCCGGCAGCACCGTCAACACGTCGGCGGGCAACCCGGCCAGCTCCGCCAGCCGCAGCGCGCACGCCGTCGCCTCAGGCGCGGGCTTGAGCACCGCCGTGTTCCCGACCGCCAGCGCCGGCGCGGCCTTCCAACTGGGGATCGCCAACGGGAAGTTCCACGGCGCGATCAGCCCGGCCACCCCGTACGGGCGCCGCCGGGTGAACAGCAGCCCGGGCCCGGCGGCGGTCTCGTGCACCTCCCCGGACGGCGCGTACGACGCCTGCGCGTAGTACCGCCAGATCGCCGCCGTCCGGGCCACCTCGCCGCGCGCCTCGGCGAGCGGCTTGCCGACCTCCCGCACGATCAGCGCGGCCAGCTCCTGCGCGTGTGCCTCGACGGTCTCGGCGATCCGCCCCAGCGCCGCCGACCGGGCGCCCGCCCCGGACCCGAGCCAGCCGGCCTGCGCGGCCCGGGCCCGTCCGACGGCGGCCCGCACGGCCTCGGCGCCGGGCGCCTCGACGGCGACCACGAGGTCGCTCGGATCGGCCGGATTGTACGAGGTGATGGTCACAACTAACAGCCCTTCGGAGCGGGTTCGGAATGGAGCGTCAGAGCAGGAAACCCGCCGGGAACGGGTCGGCCGGGTCGAGGAAGTACTGGGCGGTGCCGGTGATCCAGGCCCGTCCGGTGACGGTGGGCACCACGGCGGGCCGCCCGGCCACCTCGGTCTCCTCGACCAGCCGCCCGGTGAAGGTCGTCCCGATGAATGAGTCGTTGCGGAAGTCCCGCCCCAGCGGCAGCTCGCCGCGCGCGTGCAGCTGCGCCATCCGCGCCGAGGTACCGGTTCCGCAGGGCGAGCGGTCGAACCAGCCGGGGTGGATGGCCATCGCGTGCCGGGAGTGCTCGGCGGTGGAGCCGGGGGCGAGCAGTTGGACGTGGTGGCAGCTGTGGATGGACGGGTCCTCCGGGTGCACCGGCCGGTCCGGGCCCGCG
Organism: Kitasatospora sp. NPDC056531; assembly: GCF_042794375.1. Taxonomy (NCBI): domain Bacteria; kingdom Bacillati; phylum Actinomycetota; class Actinomycetes; order Kitasatosporales; family Streptomycetaceae; genus Kitasatospora; species Kitasatospora sp. NPDC056531. The sequence continues at coordinate 19,983 of NZ_JBHTTU010000009.1, forward strand.
TTGACGGCGGCCATCAGCGCCAGGCCGGCGTCCAGGATGTCCTGCTTGCGCTCACGCTCGAACGGCAGCCCGAACTCGGCGAGCGGCAGGATGGCGTAGAAGTTGCCGCCGTACGCGAGGTCGTAGCCGACCGCGCCGTACCCGGGCACCTCGATCTTGCGGTCCAGCGCTACGGAGTACGAGGCGACGTTGCGGATGGTCACCGCCTTGGCGGCGCCGTCCTCGACTAGCACCTCGGCGACCACCAGCCCGGCGGGCGTGTCCAGCCGTACCGTGGTGACCGGCTCGACCACCGGCACCATCCCGGTCTCGACCAGCACGGTGGCCACCCCGATGGTGCCGTGCCCGCACATCGGCAGCAGTCCGGAGACCTCGATGTAGAGCACTCCGAAGTCGGCGTCCGGCCGGGTCGGCGGCTGCAGGACGGCACCGCTCATCGCGGCGTGCCCGCGCGGCTCGTACATCAGCAGGGTGCGGAAGTGGTCCAGGTGCCGCTGGAAGTGCACCCGGCGCTCGGCCATGGTGGCGCCGGGGATGACGCCGAAGCCGCCGGTGATCACCCGGGTCGGCATGCCCTCGGTGTGCGAGTCGACGGCGTGGAACACGTGACGGCTGCGCATGGCTCACAACTCCCGTTTGGTAGCAGTTGGTTGAGGCCGGCTGCCGCCGCAGCCGGCCGGGCGGTCACGGACTACGCGAGCCCCTCTGCCAGCGCCTTCTCGGTGGCCGCGCGCACGGCCGCCTCGACCTCCGGCGCCAGCGGCTGCCGGGGCGCCCGGACCGGACCGCCGGGGCGCCCGGCGATGTCCATGGAGAGCTTGATGGCCTGGACGAACTCGGTCTTGGAGTCCCAGCGCAGCAGCGAGTGCAGCGACTTGTACAGCGGCAGCGCGATCTCCAGGTTGTGCTCGACGGCCGCGCGGTAGAGCGCGACCGAGGCCTCCGGCAGCGCGTTCGGGTATCCGGCGATCCAGCCGACCGCACCGGCCAGCGCCAGCTCCAGCAGCACGTCGTCGGCCCCGATCAACAGGTCCAACCCGGGGGCCAGCTCGGCGAGTTCGTACGCCCGGCGGACGTCCCCACTGAACTCCTTGACCGCCACGATCGAGCCCTCGCCGTGCAGTCGGGCGAGCAGCGCGGGCACCAGGTCGACCTTGGTGTCGATCGGGTTGTTGTACGCGACGACGGGCAGGCCCGCCTTGGCGACCTCCGCGTAGTGCGCGCGCACCGAGTCATGGTCGGCCCGGTAGGCGTTCGGCGGCAGCAGCAGGACGGAGCCCGCCCCGGCCTCGGCGGCCTGCTCGGCCCAGCGCCGGGACTCGGCGCTGCCGTACGCGGCGACCCCGGGCATGACCCGGGAGCCGTCGCCGGCCGCCTCGATCGCCACCTCGACGACCCGGGCGCGCTCCTCGGCGGTGAGTGTCTGGTACTCGCCCAGCGAACCGTTGGGGACGACGCCGTCGCAGCCGGACTCGATCAGCCAGCGGACGTGCTCGGCGTAGGCGTCGTAGTCGACGGAGAGGTCCGGGCGCAGCGGGATCGCGGTGGCGACCATGACGCCGCGCCAGGGACGGGTGGTGTCGTGCGGGGTGATGGACACGTTGAGCTCCTTGGTGAGGTGTGACATTTTATAAATGGGAACAGGCCGGAGACAAGAGTCACCGCCCCGCGCGTTCGACGAACTGCCGGACTGCCGGACTAGCCGTCACCCGACGCCGAACCCGAGGCCGACGCCGGTCCCCCCGCCGCCAGCTGCGCCAGCGGCACCGGGCAGGCCAGCGGCCGCCGATCGGCCCCGGGCTCCGCGGCACCCGACAGACAGGCCACCGCCGGACCGCACATCCGCCCCTGACACCAGCCCATCCCCGCCCGGGTGAGCAGCTTGACGGTCCGGGGATCGCCTGCGCCCAGCTCCTCCACCGCCTCCCGGATCCGCGCGACCGGCACCTCCTCGCACCGGCACACATCGGTCTCCGGCCGCAGCCACCCGGTCCAGCCGCCCCCCGGCCGGTGGGCGGTCGCCATCAGTTCGGCGAAGGCCCGCAGCCGTGCCCGCCGGCGCCGCAGCGCGGGCTCCGGCAGCGCCCCGGCGATCGCGTGCGCGGCCAACTCCCCCTCGACCAGCGCGAGGTCCGCGCCGCCGACGCCGTTGGTCTCCCCCGCCGACCACAGCCCCGGCACCGAGGTGCGCAGCTCCGCGTCGACCCGCAGCGCGACCGCCCCGTCCGGCCCGGTCAGGGTGTCGGCGCCCAGCTCGGTGGCGAGGTCGATCTGCGGCAGCAGCCCGTGCCCGACGGCCAGCGCGTCGCAGTCGATCCGCCGCTCGGTGCCGGGGCGCGGCCGCCAGTCGGCGTCCAGCCTGGCCACCGTGACCGCAGTGACCCGGTCCGTCCCGTGTGCTTCCACGACGGCGCTGCGCCGCCGCAGCCGGACCCGGTGCCGCAGCAGCGCGCTGCCGTGCCCGGCGCCCTCGACCAGCTTGGAGGGGACGGCCGCCAGCACGCCGGGGCGCCGGGCGTACCCGAGGTAGTCGCCCGCCTCGACCACCGCCGGGACCTCCGCCCCGGCGCTGACCAGCGAGGAGGCCGCCGCGAGCAGCAGCGGCCCGCTGCCGGCCACCACGATCCGCCGCCCGGGCAGCACCAGCCCGGCCTTGAGCATCGCCTGCGCGCCGCCCGCGGTGACCACCCCGGGCAGGGTCCAGCCGGGGAAGGGCAGCTGCCGCTCGTACGCCCCGGTGGCGAGCAGCACCGTCCGGGCCAGGACGGTGTCCCGGTCGGTGGCCCGCGGCCCACGGGTGACGTGCACCGCGAAGCCGTCCCCGGTCCGTTCCAGCGCCCAGACCTGATGGCCGCCCCGGAACTCGGCCCGCTCGGCGGAGTCGAGCCGCGAGGCCAGCCCGGTGTAGGTCGACCAGCCGTGGTGTAGCCGGTCCGGACGGGCCGCTCCCAGTCCGGGCGCGGGGTGCCGGTAGTACTGCCCGCCGGTGCTCTGCCCGCCGTCCAACAGGACGCAGCTCAGCCCGAGCTCGGCGGCGGTGACGGCGGCGGCCAGACCGGCAGGCCCGGCCCCGACCACCGCGAGGTCGTAGCGGGAGTCCCGGGGGTCACGGGGGTCACGGGGGTCAGACGGCGAGGTCGGCACGGCCGTGGCCCTCCTGGGTGGTGACGACGGTGCCCGGCTCGGCGGGCAGCAGACAGGTGCGCTGGTTGGGGCGGCCGTCCACGGTGGCCAGGCAGTCGAAGCAGGCACCGATCCCGCAGAACGCCCCGCGCGGGCGCCCTCCGATCCGGGTGGTGCGCCAGGCGAGCACGCCGTCGGCCCAGAGCGCGGCGGCGATCGACTGCCCGGACAGGGCGGGGACGGGCCGCCCGTCGAACTCGATGTGGTGGGCGGGCCCGGGCCGGGCCTCGACCAGCCCGGCTGGGGTGCGGGGACGACGGGTCACGGCTTCTCCAAGGAGTCTGACGCGGCCGGGAACCGGTCCGCACGGAACGGCGCGAGGTCCAGCTCCGGCTGCTTGCCGGTCAGCTGCTCGCTGATCAGCAACCCGGTGGCCGGCGCCAGCCCGATCCCGGCGCCCTCGTGCCCGCAGGCGTGGTGGAGCCCCGGCACCCGGGGGTCGGCCCCGACGGCGGGCAGGTGGTCCGGCAGGTACGGGCGGAAGCCCCGGTAGACGCGCATCACGGCGACGTCCGCGAGCACCGGGAACAGCGCCGCGGCCTGGCCGGCCAGTCGGCGCAGCACCTCCTGGGAGAGGGTGCGGTCGAAGCCGACCCGCTCCCGGCTGGCCCCGATCAGCACCGGCCCGCCGGGGGTGCCCTCGACGACGGCGGAGGTCTGCAGCCCGGCCGAGCCGCTGGCGACGTCGGCCACGTAGTCGGCGGCGTAGACCTTGTGCCGGACGATCCTCGGCAGCGGCTCGGTGACCAGCACGAAGCCGCGCCGGGGCAGCACCGGCAGGTGCACTCCGGCGAGGGCGGCCAGCTCGCCGCCCCAGGTGCCGGCCGCGTTGACCACGGCGGGCGCGGCCAGCCGGCGCCGGTCGGTCCGTACGCCGCGCACCGCGCCGTCCGGTCCCCGGTCCACGGCCGTCACGCTCTCCCCGGTGATCAGCTCGGCGCCCATCCCGCGGGCCTCGCGCAGCAGGTGGGCGGCGGCCAGGGCGGGCTGGACCTGGGCGTCCTGGGGGTAGTGGAAGCCGCCGGCCAGCCCGGGGGCGAGGTGCGGCTCCAGTTCGCGCAGCCGCTCGGCCGGGACCTCCTCGGCGGCCACCCCGGCCGCGGCCTGCCCGGCGGCGAAGGTCCGCAGCGCCTGCTGCCCGGCCGCCGTCGAGGCGACCACCACGCCGCCCTTGGGCTCGTACTCCACGGCCGGACCGAGGTCCTCGGCGAGCTCGCGCCAGAGCCGGGTGCTGAGCAGGGCGAGTTCGAGCTCGGGCCCGGGTTCCTTGTCGGAGACCAGCAGGTTGCCCTCGCCCGCCCCGGTGGTGCCCCCGGCCACCGGCCCGCGGTCGACGACGGCGACGGCGAGCCCGGCACGGGCGGCGTAGTAGGCGCAGGCGGCGCCGACGACTCCGGCGCCGACCACGACGACGTCCAGGGGAGGTCTCTGGGTCTTCAGCACGCCAGTAATATGTCACATGCCATCAACGCTGCCAAGACCGCCCCGAGCGACAGGGCGCCAAAAAGCCCCGGCCCGCCGCGGGAGGCGGCGGGCCGGGGCTTCACGAGGCCTACCGGCTCAGGTGATGTCGTCCATCTGCTCGTGCCGCCCGGACGACACCGGCGCGGCACTGGCCGTCGGCGCCGCCGAGGCGCTCACCGACTCCGCACCGTCGACCTCCTGCACCGTGAGGTCCAGGTGCGAGGCCTCCTCGTCGTCCAGGTCGGCGTCCGGGTTGTTGCGCCGCTTGCGCCGGTCGTTGAGCAGCGCGACGGCCACCGCGGCGAAGTACAGCGCCCAGATCGGCATGGCCAGCAGCAGCATGCTGACCGGGTCGGCGCCCGGGGTGGCGAACGCGGTGAACACGGTGATGCCCATGACCATCCCGCGCCACCAGCTGAGCAGCCGCTTGCCGGTCACGATGCCGACCATGTTGAGCATCACCAGCAGCAGCGGGAACTCGAAGCCCAAACCGAAGACCAGCACCATGCGGGTGGCGACGTCGAAGTAGTCCTCGGGCGGCAGGATCGGCGTCGTGTCGCTCGGGGTGAACGAGATCAGCATCTCGACCATGGTCGGCATCACCCAGATGGCGCAGGCCACACCCGTCAGGAACAGCGGGGCGCCGCAGGCCATGAAGATGACCGCGTACTTCTTCTCGTGCCTGTGCAGGCCGGGCGCCACGAAGGCCCACACCTGGTACAGCCAGACCGGGACGGCCGCCACCACGCCCGCGGTCAGCGCGACCTTCAGCATCCAGTTGAAACCGGCGGTGAGGCCGATGTTGGACACCTGGGCGCAGCGCCCGTGGTAGTTGCCCGAGTTCTGCTTGTCGCACTGTGGCAGCGGCTCGAGCAGGAAGTGCTCGATCTGCTTGTGGTAGATCGCCGCGATGATCGCGAACAGCACGATCGCCAGGACCGACTTGACCACGCGGTTGCGCAGTTCCCGCAGGTGGTCGGCGAGGGCCATCCGCCCCTCAGGATCCTTGGGCGCCTTCTTCGGCACCTTGGAGAGCTTGCTCAACCCCGGTCCTCAACTCGTGCGTCGAGGCCCGCCGGTCGACGGGCCTCCATGGTCGTGTACGTCGCGTGCGTCGCGTACACCACGTCCGTCACGTACGTCGTGTACGTCACGTACGCCGCGCTCAGTGCGGGCGGTCGTCGGGCGCGGACGGCCCGGCGCCCGGCTCGGCCACCGGCCGGGCCGTGGCCGACGCGCCCGGAGCCGTCTGGATGGTCTTGGCCGACGACCGCGCCGCACCGTCCACCCGCGGCGCGGCCGGCGGCGCGCTCCCGGCCGGATCGCCGTCCGAGCGCATCGCCTTGGTCTCGCTCCGCAGGATCCGCAGCGACTGCCCCAGCGAACGCGCCAGGTCGGGCAGCCGCTTGGATCCGAACAGCACGATGGCGAACACCACGACCACCACGATCGCGGTCACCGACAAGCGCATGCGCCGACCACCTTCAGCCTCCACGGCCCGACAGGCCGCCCGCCGCGGATGGTAACCGCTGCGGATGACGCCCCGACGACGGCCGCCCGAACAGGACAGCGGCTCCCGGTTCGCAGTTCAGGAGCCACCTGAGAGCGTAACCCGCCCCTACCTCGGTACAGCAGCCCCCGTACCGCCGATGCCCCGGGTGTGCTAACCGACATTCCGCCTAACGGTTCGGAACCGCCGAGGCCAGGTCCTCCGCCGCCTCGGTCAGCGCCCGCGAGGCCGCGTCCACGCCCTTGGCCAGCGCCCGTACGTCCACCCAGAGCCGGATCGCGAGGACCCCGAGGACCAGCAGGCCCGCGGTGGCGAGCAGGACGGCGGCGACGAGCATCCAGGACATGCGCCCCACCCTATCGCCAGGTGCGCGTCACCCCTCGGCCGGGACGAGCCGCATGGTGCGGACCCCCGCCCCGGTGAGCGCCTCGACGATCTTCTCCCCGGCCGGCTTGCGCACCGCCGCCCCGCAGAGCGGGCAGCCGAAGCTGTAGTGCGCCTGCGCCGGGGTCCGACCGAGGGTCAGCCGGAACTCCTCGGCCGGGAGCTCCACCTTCTCCCGGCACTCCGAGCAGTACACCTTGAATCTGGTCCCGGGCTCCACCGGTCAGACCTGCCCCTCCCCGTAGGCGGCCAGCGCCTCCCGCGCGGCCGAGCGCGCCTGCTCGGCCAGCTCGGGCGGCGAGACGATCCGGCCGTCCCGCCCCAGCCGCAGCGCCAGCGGGCGCAGCTGGGAGGGGTCGGCGCTGCGCAGGGTGATCCGCAGCCCGCCGTCGGGCAGCTCCTCGGCACGGTCGTGGGTGTAGTACTCGGCCACCCAGCGTCCGCCGGAGGAGACCTCCACGACCACCTCGGGGTCGTCCGCCGCCGGGTTGACCAGCCCGCCGCTCAGGTCGCGCGGCTCGCGCCGGGGCGGGTCGGCCGGGACGTCCAGGACGCGGATCTCGGCGACCCGGTCCAGCCGGAACATCCGGTGGTCCTCGGAGGTGCGGCACCAGGCCTCGAGGTAGGTGTGGCCCTCGGTGAGCAGCCGGATCGGGTCGACCTCGCGCTCGGTCATCCCACCGCGCCCGTGCGAGTAGTACCGCAGCCAGAGTCGGCGGCCCTCGCTGAGCGCGCGGTCGATGTCGGCGAAGACGTGGCTCTCGGCCTCGAAGGTCACGCCGACCCGGGCACTGCCCTCGGCGCTCTCCCCGGCCGCGTTCTCGATCTTGGCGACGGCCCGGGTGAGCGCCTCCCGGTCCCCGGCCCGCAGGCCCGGCAGCCCGGCCACCGCACGGGCGGCCACCAGCAGCGCGGTGGCCTCGTCGGCGGCCAGCCGCAGCGGCTGGGCCACGTCGTCGACGTTGTGCCACCAGATCCGCTCGCCGTCGGTGTCGATGTCGAGCAGGTCGCCGCCGCGGAAACTGGTGCCGCACATCGGCAGCACGTTGAGGTCCCCGATCAGCTCGCGCTCGCTGATCCCGAAGGCCCGGGCCACCTCGGCGACCTCGGCCCCGGGCCGCTCGCGCAGGTAGGTGACCAGCGACAGCATCCGTCGCGTCTGGTCGATCGCATTACTCATGCCCGTACGTCCTCCGAGTCCAGCCCCGCGACCGCCCGCAGCCGGTCGATCACATCCGCCCGCAGCTCCTCCGGCCCGAGCACCAGCACGTCCGGCCCGAACTCCGCGAGGTCGGCGCCCAGCCCGTTGCCGTACGGGATCTCCAGCTCGTCCCAGCCCTCGTCCACCCGGCTGCTGTTCAGCGCCTTGGTGCGCAGCGGGAAGCCGGCACCCCGGCGGACCCGGACGGTCGCGGTGGCGGTGGCGCCCTCCCCGGCGAACTTGGCCACCGTGGCCCGCACGTCCACGTGCTCGGGCACCGTCCCGAGGAAGGCCCCGCTCTTCGCCTTCACCTTGCCGGTGATCCGGCTGAGCCGGAACACCCGGGCGTCGCCCCGGTCGCGGTCGTACCCGGCCAGGTACCAGTGCCCGCGCCAGCACTCCAGTGCCCACGGCTCGACGCTGCGCTGCTCGACGGCGGCGGCCCCGGCCTTGCGGTACTCGAAGGTCACCGGACGGCGGTCCCGGGCGGCGGTGAGCAGCGGCTCGAACGCGGCCTCCCGGGCGGGGATGCGCGGCTCCAGGGCGGTCCGGCCCTCGGCCTCGCTGAACGGCACCCCGGCCGCGCGCAGCTTCTGCAGCGCGCCGCTGGCCGCACCGGACATCTTGGCCTGCTGCCAGACCCGGGCGGCCAGGGTGAGCGCGGCGGCCTCCTCGGCGTCCAGCGCGATCTCGGGCAACCGGTTGCGGTCGGCGCGGGCGAGGTAGCCGAGCTCGCCGTCCAGGGCGCTCTCGTCGACGTCGATCACCAGGCCGAGCTCGCGCAGGTCGTCCTTGTCCCGCTCGAACATCCGGTTGAAGGCGTCCTCGCTGCTGTTCTGCCAGGCTTCGCGGTACGCCTCGATGGATTCCCGCAGCTCCTTCTTGGAGAGCGGACGTCTGGTGTTCATCAGGCACAGGGCGAGATTCATCAGCCGCTCTGCCTTGGCGATCGCCATCGCTGACCCTTCCGGTGTGCCGCGCCGCGCGCGGGGTGCGCCAACCGGGCGATCCTCACCCGGCGGGACCGACCGTACCGGTAGCGGTACGCACTGCAAAAGCCGCGTCCCACGCCTGATCCCCACGACGTGCCGTTCGGGCCCGGACACGGCCTCGGGCCGGGCCCCCGGAGGGGTCCGGCCCGAGGTCACGGCAGGCTCAGACGGCCAGCAGGTCGACCACGAAGATCAGGGTCGAACCGGCCGGGATGGCCGGGGTCGGCGACTGGTTGCCGTACGCCAGGTGCGAGGGGATGGTCAGCTCGCGGCGGCCGCCGACCTTCATGCCGACGACGCCCTGGTCCCAGCCCTTGATGACGCGGCCGCCGCCCAGCGGGAAGCGGAACTCGTTGGGGCTCCGGTTCCAGCTCGCGTCGAACTCCTCGCCGGTCTCGAAGGTCACGCCGACGTAGCGGACGCTGACGTTCTGGCCCTTCTTGGCCTCCGCGCCGTCGCCCACGACGATGTCACGGATCTGCAGCTCCGTCGGGGCGTCGCCGATCGGGAAGTCGATCTCAGGCTTCTCGTTGAGGTTGACGCTCACAGTCCCTCTTCTCACGTTCGCGTTGCTTACACGACCAAGCGGCAGGCACCCGCACCCGGTCCGTTCCTGGACCACGGTACGGGCGCCCGCCGCCCGTCGGGCTCCGGCCACGCGGCCGGGCCCGAAGGTCACACGCCCTCTATTGTCACCCGAAAGTGGATCAGCCCTGACCGGCGTCCAGAATGTCCACCACGAAGACCAGGGTCGCACCGGGCGGGATGTCGCCCTGGCCCTTGTCCCCGTAGCCCAGCGAGGCCGGGATCACCAGCTCGACCCGGCTGCCGACGGTCTGGCCCACCAGTCCCTGGTCCCAGCCCTGGATGACCTGGCCCCCGCCGACCGGGAAGGAGAACGCCTGGCCCTTGCTCAGCGAGGAGTCGAAGACCTTGCCGTCCTTGAAGAGCGCGCCGGTGTACTGGACGACGACCTTCTCGCCCTTCTCCACCGCCGGCCCGGTGCCCTTGATCAGGACGTGGGTCTTCAGCTCGGTCGGGTCCTTGGCGCCCGCCACCGGGGTGATGTCGGCCGGCTTCTTGCCGTTGTCCTTGACCTGCGGGAAGTCCGCCGGCGGCGGGGTGACGGTACCGCTCACCACGGCGTCGGGCGCATTGGCGTTGCGGACGTCGATCACGAAGATCAGGTCGTCCTTGGCGCCGATCGACATGTCCGGCTTGCCCTGCGAGCCGAAGGCGGCGGCCGGCGGGGCCACCACCAGCAGCCGGCTGCCGGCCTTCTTCCCGACCACGGCCTGGTCCAGCGCCGGGATCAGCGCGTCGGTGCCGGCCTGGAAGATCTGCGGCTTGCCGTTGTTGTCGTACGAGCTCGGGATGTCCTTGCCGGTGTTCCAGTCCTTGGCGGTGTAGTCCACCGAGGTCCAGGAGTTCTTGTCCACCTTGGGGCCGGTGCCCTCGGACAGCACCTTCACCACGAAGGAGCCGTCGGACTTGTCGCCCGGCACCTGGATGTCGGCCTTCTTGCCGAAGTCACCGGTGACCGTCGGCAGCACCTTGGCGCTGTCCTTGATCGGCGGCACCGGCTCGGCGCTCGGCGTGGGCGGCGCGGTCTTGGCCGCGTCCGGCTTGGCGGCCGCGGCGCTGTCCTTGGAGTCGTCCTTGTTCACCAGGTAGAGCGTGATGCCGCTGCCGACCAGCAGCACGGCCAGCACCGTGCCGAGGATCACTCCCAGCCTGCCCACGCTCGGCGGGTTCTCGTCGTACCCGGCCTCCGAGCTGTCGGCCTTGCGCACGTTGCTGGCGAAGATCTGCGGGGCGTCGTCCGTCGTGGTGCCACCCGCGGCGCGCGACTTCTCGCCGGGCTGCGCCCAGCCGGCCTGCTGCGCCAGGATCGCCGGGGGAACGACGATCGACTCGCGATCCCCGGCAACCGGGCCGCCGGGACGAGAGGCGGCCGGGTCACCCGCAGAGCTGTCGTTCGCCGCGGTGCCGGCCCCGCCCGGGCTCGGCGTCTTCTCAGTCATGACTCCCCATCCATCTCGCCACGAGGTCTTCCAGGTCTGCGCCCGGCGTGCTGACCGCCGGCCTGCCGCCGCACCGCCCGCCCCGGACCTCGGCGCCGGGCGGCGCCTGTCACAGTGCGAGGGCAGTATGACAGCTCAGGATGAGGGCGGACGCTTCGTTGTACGAGCGTCCGCCCAAGCGTACGGAATCCTGCGGGTGACTTCCTAGAGCGCCCGCTAGACGGCTTCCAGGATGTCGATCACGAAGACCAGCGTGGAGTTCGCCGGTACCGCGCCCTGCGCCTGGTCCTTGTACCCGAGCGCCGGCGGCACCACCAGCTGGATCCGGCTGCCCACGGTCTGCCCGACCAGGCCCTTGTCCCAGCCCTCGATCACGCTGCCGGTGCCGATCTGCACCGCCTGCGCGCCACCGTGCGTCCAGGAGGCGTCGAACTGCTGCCCGTTGCTCCACAGCACCCCGGTGTACTGCACCACCAGGGTCTGCCCGGTCTTGACCTGCTTGCCCTCGCCCTTGATCAGCACCGCCTGCTGCAGGTCGGTGGGCGCGGCCTGCCCGGGCGGGATGGTGATCGTCACCGGCGCCTTGCCGTTGTCCTTGACCTGCGGCATCGTCGCGGCGGGCTGGGTCATGTTCCCGGTCAGGGTGGAGTCCGGCGGCAGGCTCTCGACGATGTCCAGCACGAACACCACGGTGTCCCCCGAGCCCACGCCCAGCTGGCCGGAGCCCTTGTCCGCGAAGGCCGCCGCCGGCGGGGCCACCACCAGCAGCCGGGTACCCACCTTCTTGCCGATCACGCTCTGGTCCAGCGCCGGCACCAGCTGCCCGCTGCCCGCCTGGTAGAGCTGTGGCTTGCCGTTGTCGTCGTACGAGCTGGGCAGGTCCTTGCCGGTGGTCCAGTCCTTCGCCGAGTAGTTGACGGTCACCCAGTCGCCCTTGTTGACCGTCGACCGATCGCCTTCGACCACCGTGTTCACCACGAACTGGCCGCTCGGCTGCTGACCCTCGGGGATGGTGATGGTGGCCTTGCTGCCGAAGCCGCCACCCGAAAGAGTGGGCATCGGCGAGGCCTCGGAGACCGGCGTGGGCACCGTCGGCGCGGCTGTCGCGGTGGACGGCGTGGCCGGGCCGGCCGCCTTGGTCGAACTACTGCAGGCGACCGCGAGCAGCAGCGGCAGGGTGAGAAGCAAACCGGCGGTGCGGCGCACGGTGGTCCTAACTGTCGATCGAAGTCGGCTCTCGTGACTCGACGGACAGCGTATGCCCGGCACGCGTCCGGCCCCGGTAGACACCACCGGGGCCGGACGCGTCAACGTGATCATGGCGCCTTGATCACGTTCGGGGCTCTACATCCCCGCGATCAGCTTCTCCACCCGCTCGTCCACCGAACGGAACGGGTCCTTGCACAGCACCGTGCGCTGCGCCTGGTCGTTCAGCTTCAGGTGCACCCAGTCCACCGTGAAGTCCCGGCGCTGCTCCTGCGCCCGGCGGATGAAGTCCCCGCGCAGCCGGGCCCGGGTGGTCTGCGGCGGGATCGACTTGGCCTCGAAGGTCTTGAGGTCGGTGGTCACCCGCTGCGCCTGGCCCTTGCCCTGGAGCAGGTAGAACAGGCCGCGGCGGCGGTGGATGTCGTGGTACGCGAGGTCGATCTGGGCCACCCGCGGGTTGGACATGCTCATCTGGTGCTTCTCGCGGTAGCGCTCGATGAGCTTGTACTTCATGATCCAGTCGATCTCGGTGGCCACCCCGTCGAGCCGCTCGGTGCGCACGGCCTCCAGGGTGCGGCCCCACAGGTCGAGCACCCGGGCGATGGTGCCGGTGTTGATCCCCTTGCGGTCGGCGAACTCCAGGGCCTTGGAGTAGTACTCCTCCTGGATGTCCAGCGCGCTCGCCTCGCGGCCGTTGGCCAGGCGCACCTGGTGGGTGCCGGTGAGGTCGTGGCTGACCTCGCGGATCGCCCGGATCGGGTTCTCCAGGGTGAGGTCGCGCATCACCACGCCGGCCTCGATCAGCCGCAGCACCAGGTCGGTGGCACCGACCTTGAGCAGCGTGGTGGTCTCGGACATGTTGGAGTCGCCGACGATCACGTGCAGCCGGCGGTAGCGCTCGGCGTCCGCGTGCGGCTCGTCCCGGGTGTTGATGATCGGACGGGAGCGGGTGGTCGCCGAGCTGACGCCCTCCCAGATGTGCTCGGCCCGCTGGCTGACGCAGTACACCGCGCCGCGCGGGGTCTGCAGCACCTTGCCCGCGCCGCAGATCAGCTGGCGGGTCACCAAGAACGGGATCAGCACGTCGGCCAGCCGGGAGAACTCGCCGTGCCGGGCCACCAGGTAGTTCTCGTGGCAGCCGTAGGAGTTGCCGGCCGAGTCGGTGTTGTTCTTGAAGAGGTAGACGTCCCCCGCGATGCCCTCCTCGTGCAGCCGCCGCTCGGCGTCCACCAGGAGTCCTTCGAGGATGCGCTCGCCCGCCTTGTCGTGCGTCACCAGCTCGACCACGTCGTCACACTCGGGGGTGGCGTACTCGGGGTGGGAGCCGACGTCGAGGTAGAGCCGGGCGCCGTTGCGCAGGAAGACGTTGCTGCTGCGGCCCCAGGAGACGACCCGGCGGAACAGGTACCGCGCCACCTCGTCCGGCGACAGCCGCCGCTGCCCGCGGAACGTGCAGGTCACGCCGTACTCGTTCTCCAGCCCGAAAATCCGGCGGTCCATGAGCACCTTCTTTCGAGGGAAACCACCGACCTCAGCCAGTGGTCGAATCGAATCCTGAAACTGGCATCGCGGAGCGACACAGCGTAGTGGCCTGATCACCTGCCGTCAGGCAGCGGGCAGGGCTTGTCCGGGGCCAGCCGTCGGGCCGGCTTGAAGCCCCACGGCTTCCAGCCGTTGGGGAGGAGCCACGAGCACTCCTATCTGGCCAGTCGGAGTTCTCTCAACCTCCGCAGGCCTCGCAGGCGTTGCGGGGGCATTTGGGTCCCGTACAGCGGCGGGCAGCGCCGCCGTACGGGATCCATCCAGCGCTACTCGTCCGACGGCGGGGTGGCCGCCGGGTTCTCCTCGTCGTCCGCCTCGGCGGACTGGTCCCCGTCGAGCAGCCGGCCGAGCTGGTTGCCGAGGATCCGCTTGAACTTGCGCTGCTGGAACCGCTGGCGGTCGAGGACCGCGACCTCCAGCTGCTCCGGGGTGAGGGTGCGCGGGCTGCCGCCGTTGGGGTCGCGGGCGAGCGAGTCCACGGCCACCTTCACCGCCTCGGTCAGGCCCAGGCCGACGCGGTGGCGCTGGCCCAGGTAGTTGCCGATCGAGTCGGCGTTGCCGCCGACCACGACGTAGTTCTTCTCGTCGACGACCGAGCCGTCCGGGGTGAGCCGGTAGATCTGGTCGTTGTCGGCGGTGCGGCCGACCTCGGCCACGATCAGCTCGACCTCGTACGGCTTCTCGCCGACCGAGGAGAAGATGGTGCCCAGGGTCTGGGCGTACACGTTGGCGAGGCCCCGGGCGGTGACGTCGGCCCGGTCGTAGGAGTAGCCGCGCAGGTCGGCGTAGCGGACGCCCCCGATGCGCAGGTTCTCGAACTCGTTGTAGCGACCGACCGCCGCGAAGGCGATCTTGTCGTAGATCTCGGAGACCTTGTGGAGGGCCCTGGAGGTGTTCTCCGCGACGAAGACGATGCCGTCGGCGTAGGTGAGCACGACCACGCTGCGGCCGCGCGCGATGCCCTTGCGGGCGTACTCCGCGCGGTCCGCCATGGCCTGCTGGGGCGAGACGTAGAACGGTGTCGACACCGGCGGTCGTCCCTTTCCTGTGAGGTGATGGCTAGATCAGCGGGGCCTGCGGGCCGTTGGGGCGGGTCAGGCGCTCGTCGGTGATGGCGACGGCGGTCTGCGCGACCTCCGCCTCGGTGAGCCGGCGGAAGCCGTCCTCGGTGATGAGCGAGACGATCGGGAAGATCTTCCGCGCCAGGTCCGGGCCGCCGGTGGCGGAGTCGTCGTCCGCCGCGTCGTAGAGCGCCTGGACGACCAGGGTGACGGCCTGGTCGGCCGTCAGGTCGTCGCGGTAGAGCTTCTTCATCGAGCCGCGTGCGAAGACCGAGCCCGAGCCGGTGGCGGCGAAGCCGCGTTCCTCGGAACGCCCGCCGGTGACGTCGTAGTTGAAGATCCGGCCGCGGCCGCGGTCCAGGTCGTAGCCCGCGAACAGCGGCACGACCGCGAGGCCCTGCATCGCCATGCCCAGGTTGCCCCGGATCATGGTGGTGAGCCGGTTGGCCTTGCCCTCCAGGGAGAGCGTGGTGCCCTCGATCTTCTCGTAGTGCTCCAGCTCCAGCTGGAACAGCCGGACCATCTCGACCGCGAGGCCTGCGGTGCCGGCGATGCCGACCGCGCTGTACTCGTCGGCCGGGAACACCTTCTCGATGTCGCGCTGGGCGATGACGTTGCCCATGGTCGCCCGGCGGTCACCGGCGATCACCACGCCGCCGTCGAAGACCGCGGCCACGATCGTGGTCCCGTGCGGCGCCTCAACCACGGCGCCCTCGGGGAGCCCGGCCCGGCCGGGGAGCAACTCCGGCTTGTGCTCGGCAAGGAAGTCGAGGAACGAGGATGACCCCGGGGTCAGGAAGGCAGCCGGTAGACGCCCGGTGCCACGAGTGTTGGCTTCCACACGATTCCTTCCAGGTAGCTTGAAGCGCGCAATGCCCGCACCCTACCCGCCGACGATCACTGTCCACGCCTGGAGGGGCCGGTGCCGGGCGGCCGGGCGGCCGATGCCACCCGACCGCCCAGGACGGTCGCGACCGTGAATTCCCGAATACCGGGGACGGGCTATTGCCCACCCTTCTGAACGAATCCCCGCACGAAATCCTCGGCATTCGACTCGAGGACCTCGTCGATTTCGTCCAGCACCGCGTCGACGTCGTCGCTCAGCTTTTCCTGGCGCTCCTTGAGGTCGTCGGAATTCTGGGTTTCCGCGACCTGCTCCTCTACCTCCTCGGAGGAGCGGTTTGCCCGCTGCTGGCCGCCGCCGGTGTCCTTGCTCGCCATTTCCCTCACCCCGCTCGAATCGTCTGGCACGGTTTGGCCGGTCGGTCGTTGCCGGTTGGCACCGACCCTATACACAAGGTGCGACTGCCGCTCCCGGTTTGCTGGTGACGCTTCCTGTCCAACACCCGCTGCCACCCCGGATGATTCCCATTCGGCGGACGTTCACCCATGGTGATCGAAAAGTTACCCGCCGGACAGGACGCGGAGCAGGTCCTCCGCCGTGCGGCAGCGGTCCAGCAGCTCCTTGACGTGGTTCCGGGTGCCGCGCAGCGGCTCCAGCGTGGGCACCCGCTGCAGCGAGTCCCGGCCCGGCAGGTCGAAGATCACCGAGTCCCAGGAGGCCGCCGCGACGTGGTCCGCGTACTGCTCGAGGCAGCGCCCGCGGAAGTACGCCCTGGTGTCCTCCGGGGGCTTGGAGACGGCCCGCTCGACCTCCTCCTCGGACACCAGTCGCTCGAACCGGCCACGGGCCACCAGACGGTTGTAGAGGCCCTTCTCGGGCCGTACGTCGCTGTACTGGAGGTCAACCAGGTGCAGCCGCGGGTTGTCCCACTCCAGTGCGTCCCGGCTGCGGTAGCCCTCCAGGATCTCCCGCTTGGCGATCCAGTCCAGTTGCCGGGAGAGCGACATCGGGTCGCGCTCCAGCCGTCCGAGGACGTCCTCCCAGCGCGTCAGCACGTCCACGGTCTGCTCGTCGGCGTCGGTGCCGAAGCGGTCCTCGACGTACTTGCGGGCCAGTTCGAAGTACTCGAGCTGGAGCTGGACGGCGGTGAGCTTGCGCCCGTTGCGCAGGGTGATCAGGTGCTTGAGCGTCGGGTCGTGGGAGACCCGGTGCAGGGTGCGCACCGGCTGGTCGACGGCGAGGTCGGAGGCGATGAAGGAGTCCTCGATCATCGACAGGACCAGCGAGGTGGTGCCCAGCTTGAGGTAGGTGGAGATCTCGGAGAGGTTGGCGTCCCCGATGATCACGTGCAGCCGGCGGTACTTCTCGGCGTCGGCGTGCGGCTCGTCCCGGGTGTTGATGATCGGCCGCTTGAGGGTGGTCTCCAGGCCGACCTCGACCTCGAAGTAGTCCGCCCGCTGGCTGATCTGGAAGCCGTTCGCCGAGCCGTCCTGGCCGATGCCGACCCGGCCGGCGCCGGCGACCACCTGCCGGGAGACGAAGAACGGGGTGAGGTGGCGGACGATGTCGGCGAACGGCGTCGCCCGCTTCATCAGGTAGTTCTCGTGGGTGCCGTAGGAGGCGCCCTTGTTGTCGGTGTTGTTCTTGTACAGGTGGATGGTCTGCCCGTTGGGCAACTCCAGTGCGCGCTGCGCGGCCGCCGCCATGATCCGCTCGCCGGCCTTGTCCCACAGCACGGCGTCGCGCGGGTTGGTCACCTCGGGCGAGCTGTACTCGGGGTGCGCGTGGTCCACGTAGAACCGGGCCCCGTTGGTGAGGATCACGTTGGCGAGGCCGATGTCCTCGTCGGTCAGCTGGCTGGCGTCCGCCACCTCGCGCGCGAGGTCGAAGCCCCGCGCGTCGCGCAGCGGGTTCTCCTCCTCGAAGTCCCAGCGGGCCCGCCGTGCCCGGTGCATCGCCGCCGCGTAGGCGTTGACGATCTGGGACGAGGTGAGCATGGCGTTGGCGTTGGGGTGCCCGGGCACGGAGATCCCGTACTCGGTCTCGATGCCCATCACGCGCCGTACGGTCATGCGGCCCTCCTTGCCCGGTGCGCCGCCCCCGACGGACGGAACACGCTGACGTACCGCTGAACAACACCGGCGCCGGCGATCTGCCCGCGGACGGTGGGTCGAGCCTAGAACCCGGCGCCGACCGGCGGGCCCCGAGACGCGCCGTCCGGCTGCGGGGCCGCGAGGCGCCACAGCCGGACGGTGTGCGTACAGCTCCGGGGACCGCAGTCGGCCCGGGTAACCGCGTCTTACAGGTACTGCCCCGTGTTGGCGACAGTGTCGATGGAGCGGCCGGACTCGGCGCCCTGCTTGCCGGTGACCAGCGTGCGGATGAAGACGATCCGCTCGCCCTTCTTGCCGGAGATGCGGGCCCAGTCGTCCGGGTTGGTGGTGTTGGGCAGGTCCTCGTTCTCCTTGAACTCGTCCACGCAGGCGGCGAGCAGGTGGGAGACGCGCAGACCGCGCTGACCGTGGTCGAGGAAGTCCTTGATGGCCATCTTCTTCGCGCGGTCGACGATGTTCTGGATCATCGCGCCGGAGTTGAAGTCCTTGAAGTACAGGACCTCCTTGTCACCGTTGGCGTAGGTGACCTCCAGGAAGCGGTTCTCCTCGGTCTCGGAGTACATCCGCTCCACGACCGACTGGATCATCGCGGCCACCGTGGCCTCGACGGAGCCGTCGTGCTCCTTGAGGTCGTCCGGGTGGAACGGCAGCGAGTCCTTGAGGTACTTGGAGAAGATGTCCTTCGCCGCCTCGGCGTCCGGGCGCTCGATCTTGATCTTGACGTCCAGGCGGCCGGGCCGCAGGATCGCCGGGTCGATCATGTCCTCGCGGTTCGAGGCGCCGATGACGATGACGTTCTCCAGGCCCTCCACGCCGTCGATCTCGGCGAGCAGCTGCGGGACGATGGTGTTCTCCACGTCCGAGCTGACGCCCGAACCGCGGGTGCGGAACAGCGACTCCATCTCGTCGAAGAAGACGATGACGGGCGTGCCCTCACCCGCCTTCTCCCGGGCCCGCTGGAAGACCAGGCGGATCTGCCGCTCGGTCTCGCCCACGTACTTGTTGAGCAGTTCGGGGCCCTTGATGTTGAGGAAGTAGCTCTTCCCCTGGGGGCGGCCGGTGACCTCGGCGACCTTCTTGGCCAGCGAGTTGGCGACCGCCTTGGCGATCAGCGTCTTGCCGCAGCCGGGCGGGCCGTAGAGCAGCACACCCTTGGGCGGGCGCAGCTCGTACTCCTTGAAGAGGTCGGCGTGCAGGTAGGGCAGCTCGACCGCGTCGCGGATCAGCTCGATCTGGTTGCTCAGGCCGCCGATCTGGCGGTAGTCGATGTCCGGGACCTCCTCGAGGACCAGCTCCTCGACCTCGGCCTTCGGCACGACCTCGTACACGTAGCCGGAGCGGGGCTCCAGCAACAGGGCGTCCCCCGCCCGGACGGTGGCCCCCCGCAGCGGTTCCGCGAGGCGCACCACGCGCTCCTCGTCGGTGTGGCCGAGGACCAGGGCCCGCTCGCCGTCCTCGAGGATCTCCTTGAGGGTGACGATCTCACCGATGCGCTCGAAGGCCATCGCGTCCACGATGTTGAGAGCCTCGTTGAGCATCACTTCCTGGCCGCGCCGCAGCTCGTCCAGGGCGACGTTCGGGCTGACGTTGACACGGAGCTTGCGCCCGCCGGTGAAGATGTCGGCGGTGCCGTCCTCGTTCGCTTCGAGGAAGGTGCCGAAGCCGGCCGGGGGCTGTGCCAGCCGGTCCACTTCCTCCTTGAGGGCCACGATCTGGTCGCGGGCCTCGCGCAGGGTGGAGGCGAGCCGTTCGTTCTGGGCGGTCACGCCGGCCAGGTTGGTCTGGAGCTCGACGATCCGCTCTTCGAGGATTCTCGAATTGCGCGGCGAGTCGGCGAGCTTGCGGCGCAGCACGGCGATTTCCTGCTCAAGGTACGAGACCTGAGCGGCCTCCTCGGAACCACGAGCGGGCCTGCCGGTGCTGCGGTTGTAGTCGTCATCGTGGGTTGCCACGGTCCTCACCTCCTCCGGGGAGCTGGACGCTTCCAGACCCTACCTGGGACCAGGGGTCCGTAAACCCCTAGATCAAGAAAGATGGAACGGGCGTGTCCGATCTTCGCCCCAGCGTGCTTCCCCTCTGCTAAGGGGATACCCACCGCGCACCTCTCAAAGCAGGCCAGATGTATCGTCGAGCGAAGCGATATCCGATCGCGACCACAGTGTTGGGTCCGATCGTTGTACGAATGGCGGGATTGCTCCAGGAATAGGGGCGACCCGGGACAGAAACGGCAGGGGACCATGTCGGTGACCGAGCAGACGGCGGCGACCGAGGAGCTGGAGGTGTGGATCGACCAGGATCTGTGCACCGGCGACGGCATCTGCGCCCAGTACGCACCCGAGGTCTTCGAGCTGGACATCGACGGGCTGGCGTACGTGAAGGGCCCGGACGACGAGTTGCGCCAGCAGCCCGGGGAGACCGCCCCGGTGCCGCTGACGCTCCTTCAGGACGTGGTGGACTCGGCGAAGGAGTGCCCCGGCGACTGCATCCACGTGCGCCGGGTCGCCGACCGGGTCGAGGTGTACGGCCCGGACGCGGAGTGAGTCGCTAGGCCGGGCCTCAGGTCCGGCTGACCGGGGCGGCGGACTGGGTGCGTTCCCAGCCGCCGCCCTTGTGCGTCCAGCTGAGGTCGAGTGAGATGTCGGGCCGGAAGCGTGGCACGTCCTCGCTCGAATACCCCTGCGCGTGGCCGGTGATGGCGCCGTCGGAACGCACCGCGAGCCGGTTCAGGGTGAGGTTCTCGCGCTCGGTCAGCAGGGTGGCGACCACCGTCGGGCGCTTGTCGGCGCCGAAGCCGAGCAGGTAGACGGAGTCCGGCGGAGTGCCGGTGTCGGTGGCGCAGTGCGCGGCGACGACCGTGCCCGGCCGTCCGTCACCGAGCTCTGCGGGCACGCTGAGCACCGTCTTGACCGGGAACGGGCCGCAGTCCATCGGCAGTTGGGCCTTGGCCGGGTCGGGGGCGGCGCTCGCGGCGAGGGCCTCGGGGGCGCCGCCGCGCACGGGCACCGGGGTGCCGGTCGCCGTGGAGGTGGCGAGGGCGGCGGACACCACCGCGCCGCAGCCGGCCAGGGCGAGGGCCCAGTGCCACGGGCCGGAGCGCGCGTGCCCGGGCCGGGTGCGGTCCTTCGGTGTCTGCTGTCCAGCCGTCGCCGTCGTCCCGACCGCGGTCTCCACCAGGCGTCCCCTCCAGAGTTCCAGGAGCTGGTCTGCGTGCGCGAGCATCGTCCCACACAGTGCCCACGGACTCCCGGCCGGGGAGCCGAAGGGCGTGCCGACCGCAGCAGGAAGGGGTGGTGCGCGCTTCTACGCTCGCACCACCCCTTCTTCAGGTACGGACTCAGCCCAGGTCGGGCTGCTCGGCCTCGGCGTCGCGGGCGGCCTTGCGGGCCGCGGCGCGCTCCTGCAGGGTCGGCTCGGGCGCCCCGCTGTCGTAGTCCTCGCCGTAGGCGCCCTTGGCCGGGCGGCGGCGGCGCAGCGGCGGCTCGACGCCGTCCGCCAGGCGGCGGGCGGTGAGCAGGAAGCCGGTGTGGCCGATCATCCGGTGGTCCGGGCGGACGGCCAGGCCCTCCAGGTGCCAGGTGCGGACCATGGTCTCCCAGGCCTGCGGCTCGGTGAAGGTGCCGTGCTCGCGCAGCGCCTCGACGGTCCGGGACATCTGCGTGGTGGTGGCCACGTAGCAGCAGATGAGGCCGCCGGGCACGAGCGCCTTGGAGGCGACGTCCAGACACTCCCAGGGTGCCAGCATGTCCAGGATGATGCGGTCGACGTCGGTCTCGACCAGGTTGTCCTGGAGGTCGCCGACGGTGAGCTTCCACGCCGGGTGCGGGCCGCCGAAGTAGCGCTCGACATTGCCCTGGGCGATGTCCGCGAAGTCCTGGCGGCGCTCGTAGGAGGCCAGCATGCCCTGCTCGCCGACGGCGCGCAGGAGGTACATGCTGAGCGCGCCGGAGCCGACGCCGGCCTCGACGACGCGGGCGCCGGCGAAGATGTCGGCCATCGCCAGGATCTGCCCCGCGTCCTTGGGGTAGATCACGGCGGCGCCGCGCGGCATGGACAGGACGTAGTCGGGGAGCAGGGGGCGCAGCGCGAGGTACGGGACGTTCCCCGTGGTGCGCACGACCGTGCCCTCGGAGGCGCCGATCAGCTCGTCGTGGGGGAACGCACCCTTGTGGGTGTGGAACTGGTTCCCGGCCTGGAGCGTGAACGTGTAGTGGCGACCCTTGGGGTCGGTCAGCTGGACCTGGTCCCCGACCTGGAAGGGCCCGCGTCGGCGGGCGGCACCGGTCGGTTCGGACATGCGGACAATCCTAAGGGAAGCGCGCCGTCCTGCCTTACCAGGCCCCGAGCTGGGTACGGGTCAGCGGCCGGTGACGGCTGCGGTCAGGCGCTGCTCGATGTCGGTGAGCGCGGCGACGCCGTACACCCGGCCGTCCGGCTCGACCACCAGGTACTCCCCCGCCGGGGTGGCCTGGATGGCCCGCAGCAGGGCCTCGCCGCGCAGGTCGGCGTCGAGTCGCAGCCCGGGTTCGAGATCGCGGGCGAGCGGGCCGACGGCCACCCAGGGGCGGCGGTGCTCGGGTACGGCCCGTACCGCGGACTCGCGGACGATGGCGATCGGCTCGCCCCCGCCGTCCACCACCACCACCGCGCCGGCCTGCGCCTCGCGCGCGCGGCGCATCGCCTCACCGAGCGGGGTGTCGGCGGTGACCTCGACGGCCCGGCGGGCGAAGTCGCGCAGCCGCAGCTCGGGCAGCACCTCCTTGAGCCGGGCGTTGCGCAGGCTGCCGGTGGCGCCGTTCCAGATGATCGCGGCCAGCACGGCGGCCAGCACCGCGTCCACCAGGGTGTCGGTGGTGGTGCGCTCGACCCCGCGGGAGGCGCTGACCAGCGGCAGGCCGAACAGCACGACGACCGCCAGCACCCGGCCGACCCAGGCGGCGGCGACGGTGCCGGTCATCGCCTTCCCGCTGATCGCCCAGACCACGGCGCGCAGCATCCGGCCGCCGTCCAGCGGCAGACCGGGTAGCAGGTTGAAGGCGGCGACGACCAGATTGGAGATCATCAGGCCGGTGAGCAGCACCCCGGGCACGGTGGACAGCTCGACGGCGCGCAGCGCGAGGTAGAAGACCCCGCCGAGGACCAGCGAGAGCAGCGGGCCGACGAAGGCGAGCCAGAACTCGCGCCAGGGGGTCTCGGCCTCGTTCTCGATCTCGGAGACGCCGCCGAAGAACTGCAGCTGGATCCGCCGCACCCCGAGCTTGTAGCGCAGCGCGACCAGGGTGTGGGCCAGCTCGTGCACCAGCACGGAGGCGTAGAAGGCGACCGCGAAGAAGAAGGCCAGCAGGTAGCGGACGCCGCTGCCGAGCTCGGGCAGGACATCGCCGAGCTGTCCGCCGAACACCCACGTGATCAGGGCGGCGATGACGAACCAGGAGGGGGTGACGTAGACGGGCACGCCGAAGGGGCGCCCCATCAGAAGGCCGCCGCCGCGCTCCGGTGGCTGCCCGCCCGGGCGGCCACCGTCCTGCGGTGGCTGGTCGGAGGTCTGCTGCCCCCTGGTGTCGCTCACCGTGTTCCCTTCGGTCGTCCCACCGTCGTGCCCCCGGTGCGCCCACGCTACGTGATCGCGGCCCTCCGGCGCCGCGCGCCCCTCTGTCAGCCTTCATACCCACTGGACCGGCCCCGGATCGGCGGTCTGGCAGCCCGGTGGCAGCGGGATGACAGCAAAGGGCAATAGGGTCGTAGCCATGCAGCAGACCGACACCAGCAGTGCCGCCGAAGCATCGGTGCGCCCGGCGGCGCCCCCGACCGGGCTGTCCCCGTCGCGTGCGGGGGACTTCCTCACCTGTCCCCTGCTGTACCGGCTGCGGGTGATCGACCGGCTGCCCGAGCCGCCGAGCGCGGCGGCGACCAGGGGCACGCTGGTGCACGCGGTGCTGGAGCGGCTGTTCGACAGCCCGGCGACCGAGCGGACGCCGGAGCGGGCGCTGGGCCTGCTGCGCCCGCAGTGGGAGCGGCTGCTGGGCGAGCGCCCGGAGCTGGGCTCGCTGTTCCCGGACGATCCGGACGGCGCGGCACTCACCCGCTGGCTGGCGGACGCCGAGAAGCTGGTCGGCCAGTGGTTCCGGCTGGAGG
The DNA here is from genome assembly GCF_042794375.1 of Kitasatospora sp. NPDC056531. Taxonomy (NCBI): domain Bacteria; kingdom Bacillati; phylum Actinomycetota; class Actinomycetes; order Kitasatosporales; family Streptomycetaceae; genus Kitasatospora; species Kitasatospora sp. NPDC056531. The sequence continues at coordinate 43,640 of NZ_JBHTTU010000009.1, forward strand.
ACCCGACCCGGCTGCACCCCGTGGAACGCGAGCTCTACGTGGAGACGGCCCTGGAGTCGGGGCTGCTGCTGCGCGGCTACATCGACCGGGTGGACGTCGCCCCGACCGGTGAGGTCCGACTGGTGGACTACAAGACCGGCCGGGCGCCCTCGCGGGACTTCGAGGGCAAGGCGATGTTCCAGATGAAGTTCTACGCGCTGGTGGTGTGGCGCTGGAAGGGTGTGATCCCCAAGCGACTCCAGCTGGTCTACCTCGGCGGCGGCGGGGACGTGGTCAGCTACGACCCGGACCAGGCCGACCTGCTCGCGGTGGAGCGCAAGCTGCAGGCGCTGTGGGAGCGGATCAGCCACGCGGTGGCCACCGGGGACTTCCCGGCCACCCGCAACCGCCTCTGCGACTGGTGCGACCACCAGGCCAGCTGCCCGGAGTTCGGCGGCACCCCGCCGCCGTACCCGCTGCCGCTGGCGCGTACATCGGATGAGAGCGATCCCACGGGGGATCCGATGAGCAAGGAGTCCTAGTGACGATCAGGGTGCTGCTGGTCGACGACCAGCCGCTGCTGCGCACCGGTTTCCGGATGATCCTGGAGGCCGAATCCGACCTGGTGGTGGTCGGGGAGGCCGGCGACGGTCAGCAGGCGCTGGACCAGGTCCGGGCGTTGCAGCCCGACGTGGTGCTGATGGACATCCGGATGCCCCGGATGGACGGCGTCGAGGCGACCCGCCGGATCGCCGGCCCGGGGCGGGACGGCCCGGCCAAGGTGCTGGTGCTGACCACCTTCGACCTGGACGAGTACGTGGTGGAGGCGCTGCGCGCGGGCGCCAGCGGCTTCCTGCTGAAGGACGTCCCGGCGGAGGAGCTGGTGCAGGCGATCCGGGTGGTCGCGGACGGCGCGGCGATGCTGGCGCCGAGCATCACCCGCCGACTGCTCGACATGTACGCCACCAAGCTGCCCTCGGGCGACGAGGCGCCGCCGCAGGCGCTGAGCGCGCTGACCGAGCGGGAGTTGGAGGTGCTGAAGCTGGTGGCGCGCGGGCTGTCGAACGCGGAGATCGCGGCCGAGCTGTTCGTCAGCGAGACGACCGTGAAGACCCACGTCGGCCATGTGCTGACCAAGCTGCAGCTGCGCGACCGGGTGCAGGCGGCGGTGTACGCCTATGAGAGCGGGCTGGTGCGGCCCGGCACCCTGTAGCGCCCGGTCGAAGCCTGGGAGAAACGTGACGGCGGCCCGCCCGCTTCCCCCCCCCACCCCCAAGAGAAAAGGAGGGGCACCCCCCCCCTCGGCCTCCCTTCTTTT
>NZ_JBHTTU010000009.1:44946-68829 GCF_042794375.1 Kitasatospora sp. NPDC056531
CAGCTCAGTGGCCGGAGGATAAGGGGGGAAGGGGGGGGAAAGCGGGACTCCTCCCCTCCCCCCCCCCCCCCAGAGCGAGGGGGGACCCCCCCCCCCCGCCGTACGCGGTGCGCTACTTGTTGTTGCGGCCGATCTCCCAGAAGCGGAAGACGCCGGTGGAGTCGACGGTCGACTCGACGCCGGTGACGTACGGCTTCGCGGCGTAGAAGGCCTTGTTCTGGAACAGCGGGATCATCGGCACGTTGTCGACGAGGATGCTCTGGACCTGGTTGTAGGTCGCGACCGCGGCGCCGCGGTCGGCCTGCTTGAGTCCCTCCAGGAGCAGCTTCTGGCTGATCCGCGGGTCGTCCCAACCGGTGTGGAAGATGCTGCCCCCGGTGACCAGCGGCGCGATGAAGTTGTCCGGGTCCGGGTAGTCCGCGGCCCAGGCGACGAGGTACGCCTGGTACTTGCCCTCGCTCCTGCCCTTCTGGTAGGCCCCCGGGTCGGACTCCACCTGAGCCGTCACCTGGAAGAGGCCACCGGCCTCCAGCTGCTTCTTCAGCGTGTCGATCTCGGAGTTGCCGGTGCGCGAGCGACCCGAGGTGAGGGTGAGCTTGACCGGCAGGGGGACCTTGGCGGCGGTGAGGTACGCCTTGGCCTTGCTGACGTCCTGGTCGCCGTACTTGTCGTAGAAGGCGGTGTTGTGGCCGGTGACGCCGGTCGGGACCATCGAGTACAACGGCTCGACGGTCCGCGCGAAGACGTCGCGGGCGAGCGCCTTCCGGTCGATCAGCTGGGCGGCGGCCTGACGGACGGCGACGTTGCCGGTGGTCTCGTCCTTGGTGTTGAAGGCGATGAAGCTGGCATCGGAGCTCGAACCCTCGACGACGTTGAGGTCGGTCTTGCCGCCCTGCTGGTCGGAGAGGAGCTGCGAGGCGGTGTTGGGTTCCAGGCTGTTGTCGGTGAGATCGACGTCCCCCTTGTCCAGCGCGTCCTTCAGGTCGCTGGCCTTGTCGAAGTACCGCACGGTGAACTTGCTGTTCTGCAGCTTGGCGCCGCCGGCGTACTTGTCGTTGGGGGTCAGGACGGCCTTGGCCAGGACCTTGGCACCGCCGCCTTCGGGGGTCATGGTCTCGATCGAGTCGAACTTGTACGGGCCGGAACCGACGATCTTCTCGTTGTCGAGCAGCTTGTCGGCGGGGAAGACCTGGTGGTCCACGATGGCGCCGGCCGGGGTCGCCAGCTTGGCCGGCAGGGTCGCGTCGGCCGTCGAGAGCTGGAAGACCACCTCGTTGTCGCCCTTGGCCTCGACCGACTTGATCGTGTCCAGCAGGCCGGCCGGGCCGTTCGGGTCCTTGATCTTCTTGGTGCGCTCGATCGAGTACACGACGTCGGCGGCCGTGAGCGGATGGCCGTTGGAGAACTTCTGACCGGGGCGGAGGACGCAGCGGTACTGGGTGGCGTCGCCGCCGGTGAACTCGCAGGACTGCGCGGCGTCCGGGGCCGGGTTGCTGGCGGCGGCGGGGAAGGTGAGCAGCGACTGGTAGGTGTTGCTCAGCAGCAGCCACGCGCCGGAGTCGTAGGCGCCGGCCGGGTCCAGGACACTGGTGAGGCCCCGGGTGCCCATGGTGATCGACTTGCCGCCGCTGTCCCCCTTGACGGCGTCGGTGACCGATCCGCAGCCGGCCACCGTCACGGCGACCAGACCGGCGCAGCCGAGTGCTGCCAGGCGTTCAGCTGAAGTCTTCACGGGAGCGTCCTTCTGGGTGTCGCGAACCCGAGTAGCGTGCCATATCGAACACACACGACCGATACCTGTGCAGATGACGTTTGGGACACGGTGATTCGGGGCACCGCCGCGCGCCCGACAAGTTGTCAGCCAATGCCCGTTTTCTCCCCGGGTAACCCCGGGTTGCGGCCCCGCCGGGGCCCTTACCCGCGAGTAGGCTCGGGGTGCAATGAGATGACAATCACACTCAAATGACGCTCAGCCGAACCCGCCCGCGCCCGTCACACCCGCGAGGCGACCAGCGAGCGCAGCAGTTCGAGGTCGACCTGCTCCAGCGAGGGCAGCACCAGCCGCCCGGAGGCCGGCTCGATCGGCGCCACCGAGGGCACCGCGATCACCGGGCAGCCGGCCGCCTCGCCCGCGCGCACCCCGGTCGGGGTGTCCTCGATCACCACGCAGCGGGCCGGCTCCGCGCCCAGCCGCCGGGCCGCCTCCAGGTACGGGTCCGGGAACGGCTTGGTGCGCGGCACCTCGTCCCCGCCGATGGTGAAGGCGAAGCGCTCGGCGCCCAGCGAGCGCAGCACGATGTCGATGACGTGCCGGTGCGAGGCGGACACCAGCGCGGCCGGGACGCCGTGCGCGGCGAGGGTGTTGAGCAGCCGCTCGGCCCCCGGCATGAGCGGCACGCCGCCGGCCAGCAGGTCGACGAAGCGCTGGTTGACCAGCACGCCCAGGTCGGTCGGGGCGATGTCCACCCCGGTCCGGGCGACCAGGTAGTCCATCACCCGGGTCATCGGGCCGCCGACCACGTGGGCCCGGTCCCGCTCGTCCAGCTGGTGGCCCAGCTCGGCGAAGAGCGTGACCTCGGCCTGCCACCAGAAGTCCTCGGTGTCCACCAACGTGCCGTCCATGTCCAGCAGCACCGCCTGCAGGCCGCGGCCGTCCCCGTGGTCGAGCGCCAGGGCGGCGGTGGAGCTGGTGGTCATGGCGGGTCCTTCCGTCGGTACCCCGCGGAGCGTCCCTGAACGTCCTTCGGGGATGGCACGGGCCGGCCCGCTGGTGAGCGGACCGGCCCGTTCAGGATCATCAAGGATACGCCCGGTTCGTCGGAAAAGAGCGAACGGAGAAGGACGCGTGGATTACCGCGCGTTGAAGTACTTCGCCTCCGGGTGGTGGATCACGATCGCGTCGGTGGACTGCTCCGGGTGCAGCTGGAACTCCTCGGAGAGCACCACGCCGATCCGCTCGGGCCTCAGCAGCTCGGCGATCTTGGCGCGGTCCTCCAGCTCGGGGCAGGCCCCGTAGCCGAGCGAGAAGCGGGCGCCCCGGTACTTGAGCGCGAACATGTCCTTGACGTCCTGCGGGTCCTCGCCGGAGAAGCCCAGCTCGAAGCGGACCCGGGCGTGCCAGAACTCGGCCAGCGCCTCGGCCAGCTGCACCGAGAGGCCGTGCAGCTCCAGGTAGTCGCGGTAGGAGTTCCCGGCGAACAGCTCGTTGGCCGCCTCCGAGATCCGGTTGCCCATGGTGACCACCTGCAGGCCGACCACGTCCCGCACGCCGGACTCCTCCGGGCGGAAGAAGTCCGCCAGGCAGAGTCGGCGCCCTCGGCGCTGGCGCGGGAAGGTGAAGCGGGTGCGCTCGGTGCCGTCCTCGTGGAAGACGATCAGGTCGTCGCCCTTGGAGTTGGCCGGGTAGTAGCCGTAGACCACGGCCGCCTCCAGCCAGCCCTCGGTCTGCAGCCGGTCCAGCCAGGCCCGCAGCCGCGGCCGCCCCTCGGTCTCCACCAGCTCCTCGTACGACGGCCCCTCGCCGGTGCGGGCGGCCTTCAGGCCCCACTGGCCCTTGAACAGCGCGTCCTCGTCCAGCCAGGAGGCGTAGTCGGCGAACGGGATGCCCTTGACGATCCGGTCGCCCCAGAACGGCGGGGTGGGCACGGTGTTGTCCAGGGCCACGTCCGAGCGGATCTGGCCCAGGTTGACCTCGGGCTCCGGCTCCTCCACCTCGACCCGGGCATGCCGGCGCTGCTTGAGCTCCGGCAGGGTCGCGCCGGGCACGCCGCGCTTGACCGCGATCAGCGCGTCCATCAGCCGCAGGCCCTCGAAGGCGTCCCGGGCGTAGCGGACCTCGCCCTCGTAGATCTCGTGCAGGTCCTGCTCGACGTAGGCGCGGGTGAGGGCGGCGCCGCCGAGGATCACCGGGTAGGAGGAGGCCAGCTTGCGCTGGTTCAGCTCCTCCAGGTTCTCCTTCATGATCACGGTGGACTTCACCAGCAGGCCGGACATGCCGATCACGTCCGCGTTGTGCTCCCGCGCGGCGTCCAGGATCGCCGCGACCGGCTGCTTGATGCCCAGGTTGACCACGTTGTAGCCGTTGTTGGACAGGATGATGTCGACCAGGTTCTTGCCGATGTCGTGGACGTCGCCCTTGACGGTGGCCAGCACGATGGTGCCCTTGCCCTCGCTGTCGGACTTCTCCATGTGCGGCTCCAGGTGGGCCACCGCGGTCTTCATCACCTCGGCGGACTGGAGCACGAACGGCAGCTGCATCTGGCCGGAGCCGAAGAGCTCGCCGACCACCTTCATGCCGGCCAGCAGGGTCTCGTTGATGATCTCCAGCGCCGGGCGCTCGGTCAGCGCCTGGTCGAGGTCGGCCTCCAGGCCGTTTCGCTCACCGTCGATGATCCGGCGCTGCAGCCGCTCCTCCAGCGGGAGCGCGGCCAGCTCCTCGGCCTTGGAGGCCTTGACCGAGGCGGTGGAGACGTTCTCGAACAGCTCCAGCAGGCGCTGCAGCGGGTCGTAGCCGTCCCGGCGGCGGTCGTAGACCAGGTCGAGGGCGGCCTCGCGCTGGTCCTCGGGGATCCGGGAGATCGGCAGGATCTTGGAGGCGTGGACGATCGCCGAGTCCAGGCCGGCCTCCACGCACTCGTGCAGGAAGACCGAGTTGAGCACCACGCGGGCGGCCGGGTTGAGGCCGAAGGAGATGTTGGACAGGCCGAGGGTGGTCTGCACGTTCGGGTGGCGGCGCTTGAGCTCGCGGATCGCCTCGATGGTCTCGATGCCGTCCCGGCGGGACTCCTCCTGGCCGGTGGCCAGGGTGAAGGTGAGGCAGTCGACCAGGATCGAGCCCTCGTCGATGCCGTAGTCGGCGGTGAGCTCGGCGATCAGCCGCTCGGCGATCTCCACCTTCTTGTCGGCGGTACGGGCCTGGCCCTGCTCGTCGATGGTCAGCGCGATCAGGCCGGCGCCGTGCTCGCGGGCCAGCGAGGCGATCTTGCCGAAGCGCGAGTCGGGGGCGTTGCCGTCCTCGTAGTTGACCGAGTTGAGCACCGCGCGGCCGCCGAGCGCCTCCAGGCCGGCCCGCAGCACGGGCGGCTCGGTGGAGTCCAGCACGATCGGCAGGGTGGAGGCGGTGGCCAGCCGGCCGGCGATCTCCTTCATGTCGGCGACGCCGTCGCGGCCGACGTAGTCCACGCACAGGTCCAGCAGGTGGGAGCCGTCCCGGATCTGGTCGCGGGCGATCTCCACGCAGGCCTGCCAGTCGCCGGCCAGCATCGACTCGCGGAACTTCTTCGAGCCGTTGGCGTTGGTGCGCTCGCCGATCGCCAGGTAAGAGGTGTCCTGGCGGAACGGCACCGCCTGGTAGAGCGAGGCGGCCGAGGGCTCCGGCTGCGGCTCGCGCGGGGCGATCGGCCGGCCCTGGACCCGCTCGACCACCTGGCGCAGGTGCTCGGGGGTGGTGCCGCAGCAGCCGCCGACCAGCGAGAGCCCGTACTCACGGGTGAACACGTCGTGTGCCTCGGCCAGTTCGGCCGGGGAGAGCGGGTAGTGGGCGCCGTCCTTGCCGAGCACCGGCAGGCCCGCGTTCGGCATACAGGACAGGCCGATCCGGGCGTTCTTGGCCAGGTAGCGCAGGTGCTCGCTCATCTCGGCCGGGCCGGTGGCGCAGTTCAGGCCGATGTAGTCGACGCCGAGCGGCTCCAGCGCGGTGAGCGCGGCGCCGATCTCGGAGCCGAGCAGCATGGTGCCGGTGGTCTCGACGGTCACCTGGACCAGCACCGGCAGGTCGAGTCCGGCCTCGGCCAGGGCGCGCTTGGAGCCGAGGATCGCGGCCTTGGTCTGCAGCAGGTCCTGGCTGGTCTCCACCAGCAGGGCGTCGGCGCCGCCGGCGATCAGGCCGGCCGCGTTCTGCTGGAAGCCGTCGCGCAGCGTCCCGTACGCGGCGTGGCCGAGGGTGGGCAGCTTGGTGCCGGGGCCGATCGAGCCGAGCACCCAGCGGGTGCGGCCGTCGACGGCGTGGGCGTCGGCCACCTCGCGGGCGATCCGGGCACCGGCCTCGGACAGCTCGAAGATGCGGTCGGCGATCTCGTACTCGCCCAGCGCGGCGAAGTTGGCGCCGAAGGTGTTGGTCTCGACGCAGTCCACGCCAACCCCGAAGTAGGCCTCGTGGACGGAGCGGACGATGTCGGGGCGGGTGATGTTCAGGACCTCGTTGCAGCCTTCGAGGTTCTGGAAGTCCTCCAGCGTCGGGTCCTGTGCCTGGAGCATGGTGCCCATCGCACCGTCGGCGACCACCACCCGGGTGGCAAGTGCTTCACGCAGCGCGTTCGCGCGGCTCTGCTGAGTGATGGACGGTTCGGCTGCAGTGGCCATGGGGCTTCTCCCTGGTGCGACGGCTGTCGGCTTTGCGAGCCCGCTTGGTCGGGCCCGCACGTCGCCAGGGTATCCGGCCGTCGGCCGGACCTGCGGGCCCATTCCGTATCCTGAGCGCTCGGCTCAAGGGGGGTTCAAGCGCGTGACCAGGTTCCGGACCACGACGAGACGCATCGGCCGGGCCCTGGTGGCTCCGCCGCGGGCACTGCGCGACCGCTGGAGGGGCTGGTCGCGGTGGCGCCGGGCCCTGCTCGCACTGGGGCTGGCGGTGGCGGTACCGGTCGCCGCCCTGGGCTCGGTGTTCATCGCGATCCGACTGCACTACACGGGTGAACCCTCCGCCGAGGCCCGCACCCGCGGCCGGGACGCCGTCTGGCTCGGCCACGCCTGGGTGGACGGCCGCAAGACCGAGGCGGACGTCGAGGCGCTGGCCCGGCAGCTGGCCGGCACCGGCGTGCGCGACCTGTACGTGCACACCGGCCCGCTGGAGCACGACGGCTCGCTGCCGGCCTCCGTCCACCCCAAGGCCCGCTGGTTCACGGAGACCGCCCACCGGGTGCTGCCCGGCGTCCGGCTGCAGGGCTGGCTGGGCGACGAGGTCAAGCCGGAGAAGGACGCCCTGGACCTGGACGACGCGCCGACCCGGGACCGGATCACCGCCTCGGCGGGCCAGGTGCTGGACCAGGGCTTCGACGGCGTGCACTTCGACATGGAGCCGATCCGCCCCGGCACGGCCGGCTGGCTGGCCCTGCTCGACCAGGTCCACCCGGTGACGGCGGCGCGCGGCGCCAAGCTCTCGGTGGCGGCCCCGCAGATCGACCCGGTGCCCGGCCTGCACACCGCCGGGATCCTGCTCACCGACCACGGCAAGTGGTGGGACCGGGCGTACTTCCGGGAGACCGCCCGCCGGGTCGACCAGATCGCGGTGATGACCTACGACACCTCGATGCCGACCGAGCCGCTGTTCGGCGGCTACGTCGCGCTGCAGACCGAGCTGGCGCTGGAGGCCACCCCGTCCGACGTCGACCTGCTGATGGGCCTGCCGTTCTTCTGGGACGACAAGTGGGGCCACCGGGGTGACGCGGAGACCGTCCCGGCGGCGGTCCGGGGCGTCCGGCTGGGCCTGGACCGCCAGGACCCGAAGCGGGCCGCCTTCGGCGTCGCGCTGTACGTGGACTTCGCCTCGACGCCGGAGAACTGGGCGGCGTACCGCAGCGGCTGGGTGGACGCCTCCCCTTAGTTCCCCCTGGTCCTACGCGGCTCTACGCCGCCATCCGGTGCGCCAGGGCGCCCAGGTAGCGGTGGACGGCGGCGTCCTCGCCGGTCAGGTAGTGCGCGACGGCGCGGCACGCCGGCGTTCGGACCTCGCCGCGCTCGGTGACGGTCAGCGAGCAGCCCGGCCCGGCCGGCGTCAGCACGTACGTCCAGGTGCCGCCGTACGGCAGGTCCGGGTCGGCGATGCCGGTCACCAAGCGGTGCGGGGCCTCGCTGTCCACCACCTCGTAGGTGGTGTGCCCGTGCCGGTCGTACTCGCGCCAGCGCGGGCGGCCGCCCACCCCGGCGGGCAGCCGCTCGACGTGGGTGAGGCCCGGGCGCCAGGCGGGGTAGAGGTCGATGTCGGTCAGCACGTCCCAGACCGCGCCGGGCGCCTGGGCCAGCTCCAGGCCGCCCTCGGTGACGTGCTCGGCCGGCAGTCGGCGCCCGGCCCGGTCCGCCGCCAGCGCGGCCCCGGCCAGCACCGCCGCCGCACCCGCGCCGATCCACAGCCATCGGTTCATCGGTCCGGCCCCTTCCGCCCGGCCCCCTCCTCCTCATCATCGCGCCGCCGCGCCCGGCGGGCACTCCGTCGCACCGCGTCGCAGGTCGGGCACCGTCCGTCCGAAATTCACGAGCTGGCGACCCGTCAGCCAACGCCGTCCGGATATCCGCTGGATCGCGGCCGCCCGCTCCCCCAGACTGTCCCGGTGCCCGGCCGCCATGCGCATCAAAGCCCGTAGGCTGGGCAGGTAGGGACCATGGAGCGAGGCGTTCCATGGGAGACGAGAGGTTCGACAGGCGGCAGCCGGCCCGTCGGCGCCCCGGCAGGCCAGCCGGGCGGTGCCGGTCCGACCGCCGACCGGAGGGAGACACTGGGTGATCGAGCTGGAAGATGTTCCCGAATTGATCGACCCGGTGATGGTCTGCGCCTTCGAGGGGTGGAACGACGCGGGCGACGCCGCCTCCGCGGCTCTGGCACATCTGGACGAGACCTGGGGCGGCAAGGTGTTCGCCGCCCTGGACGCGGAGGACTACTACGACTTCCAGGTCAACCGGCCCACGGTCTGGCTGGACGGCGGCATCCGCCGGATCACCTGGCCGACCACCCGGCTGTCGGTGATCCGGGTGACCGAGCCGACCACCCGGGACGTGGTGCTGGTCCGCGGCATCGAGCCGAGCATGCGCTGGCGCTCGTTCTGCAACGAGCTGCTCGGCTTCGCGCACGAGCTGGGCGTCGAGCTGGTGGTGATCCTGGGCGCGCTGCTCGGTGACACCCCGCACAGCCGCCCGGTCCCGGTCAGCGGAGTCACCTCCGACCCGGAGCTGGCCCGCCGGCTGGACCTGGAGGAGAGCCGGTACGAGGGCCCGACCGGGATCGTCGGGGTGCTCCAGGAGGCCTGCACGCACGCCGGGGTGCCGGCCGTGACGCTCTGGGCGGCGGTGCCGCACTACGTCGCGCAGCCGCCCAACCCCAAGGCCACCCTGGCGCTGATCAACAAGCTGGAGGACCTGCTGGACCTGCGCATCCCGCCGGGCGAGCTCGGCGAGGACGCCCGGGCCTGGCAGCTGGGCGTGGACCAGCTGGCCTCGGAGGACAGCGAGGTCGCGGAGTACGTCCAGCAGTTGGAGGAGGCGCAGGACACCGCCGAGCTGCCGGAGGCCTCCGGGGACGCCATCGCGCGCGAGTTCGAGCGCTACCTGCGCCGCCGGGAGAACGTCGGGCCGACCGGCGAGAAGCCGGTGGCCGGGCACGCGACGGCCGAGCGGCCGACCGAACCGGAGGCGCCGGGCCCGACCCGGGAGAGCCCGGACGCGGCCGAGGAGGAGTAGCCCTGCTCGCGGCCGAGGAGGAGTAGCCCTCCTCGGGTGGGCGGGAACGCCGAAGGGGCGTCAGGACACCTGGTCCTGACGCCCCTTCGTGGTCCTCAGAGCGCGACGCCCAGCAGGGCGTCCACGGTGCGGGTCACCAGGCCGGGCGCGCCGGTGTCGGTGCCGCCCTCGCTCTCCTGCTGCGCGGCCCAGCGGTCCACCGCGGCCAGCGCGGCGGGCGCGTCCAGGTCGTTCGCGAGCGCGGTACGGACCTCGGCGAGCAGCTGCTCGGCCGACGGGCCGTCCGGGCGGGAGACCGCGGCCCGCCAGCGGGCGAGGCGCTCCACGGCCTCGTCCAGGGTGTCCTTGGTCCACTCCCAGTCCGCGCGGTAGTGGTGCGAGAGCAGCGCCAGACGGATCGCCGCCGGGTCGACGCCCTCACGGCGCAGGGTGGAGACGAAGACCAGGTTGCCGCGGGACTTGGACATCTTCTTGCCGTCCAGGGCGACCATGCCGGCGTGCACGTACGCCTTGGCGTACGGGTGGGAGCCGGTGGCGACCTGGGCGTGCGAGGCGCCCATCTCGTGGTGCGGGAAGGACAGGTCGCTGCCGCCGCCCTGGATGTCGAAGGTCATGCCCAGGTACTTCAGCGCGATCGCCACGCACTCGATGTGCCAGCCGGGGCGGCCGTGGCCGAGCTCGGTGTCCCAGGCGGGCTCGCCCGGGCGGGCGGCCAGCCAGAGCAGGGCGTCCAGCGGGTTGCGCTTGCCGGGGCGGTCCGGGTCGCCGCCGCGCTCGGCGAAGACCGGGCGCATGGCCTCGCGGGTGAGGCCGGAGACCTCGCCGAAGTGGGGGTCGGAGTCGACCGAGTAGTAGATGTCCTCGTCGACCTTGTAGGCGGCACCGGAGGCCAGCAGCTTCTGGACGATCGGGACGATCCACGGGATCGACTCGACGGCGCCGACGTAGTGCGCCGGGGGGAGCAGCCGCAAGGCGGTCATGTCCTCGCGGAACAGGGCCGTCTCGCGCTCGGCCAGGGCCACCCAGTCCTGGCCGGTCTCGACCGCGCGCTGGAGCAGCGGGTCGTCGACGTCGGTCACGTTCTGGATGTACAGGACGTCGTGGCCGGCGTCCTTCCAGACGCGCTGCACCAGGTCGAACGCGTTGTAGGTGGCGGCGTGGCCCATGTGGGTCGCGTCGTAGGGGGTGATGCCGCAGACGTAGATCCGGGCGGTGCCGTCCTGCGGCACGACCTCCCGGACCGTGCCCGCTGCGGTGTCGTGGATACGAAGGGGGAGCCCCTGACCAGGCAGGGCGGGAACCTCGGAGGCGGGCCAGGCATGCATGGGATCGACTTTAACCTTGAGAACATTTGAAAGCCTAACCAGTAACAAAGATCGACTGGATTCGCTTCCTGTCGTTGCCTGAGCGCTTTCCGACTGGTAGAGCGCGTTTCGGGGGCTGGCCCGGCTTCAGGCACGGCTTCGGGCACGGCTTCGGGCACGGGTGAGCGCCCGGATCATGCCGTCGGGCGTGGGCATGCGCCGTCTCCTTCCCATGGGTTGGGGGTTGGTGTTCCCGTGGGTTGGGGGTGGGGGCGGCCCTTGCCATGGTGGGGGCATGACAAGGGCCGAAACCGGCCGGCCGTCCGTCCACGCGCGCCGGATGGGCCGCCGGTGGCCACCAGCGACGTTACGGGCCGTCCGGCGCGACCGCGATGGACATGATCCGGGGATCATGGTGATTTCCGTCGACCCGGGCCCGGAACTCCCCCGGCGTCATCCCGGTCTCCCGGCGGAAGAAACGGCAGAAGTACGCCGGATCCGCGAAGCCCGCCTCCCTGGCCACCAACCGGACGGTCAAGTCCGTGCAGGCCAACAGCCGTTTGGCCTCCAGGGTCTGCTGTCGGCGGATCAGCCCGCCCGGGGTCCGGCCGGTGGCCTGCTTGACCAGGGTCTGCAAGTGCCCCGGGGAGACGCCGAGTTCCTGGGCGGTGGAGTTCACCGAATGCCGCACCCCGCCCGGCCGGGCGATCAACCGGGCGAAGGCTGCGGCCAGTTCGGCCGGCCGCCCGGGCACCGCGGGCCGGTCATCGGGGGCGCAGGCGCGCAGCGCCCGGACGATCAGGATGTGCAGACTGGCCCGCAGCACGCCCTGGTAGCCGGGCGCCCTGGTCAGGTACTCCTGCTCCATGTCGGCGAGCAACGCGTCGATCGCCCCGGCCTGTTCGCCGAGCCCGAGGGCGGGGCGGGTGGCCAGGGCGCGCAGCGCGGCCAGGTCCTGCGGGTGGCCGAGCAGGAAGTCCTCGTTGAACAGGACAACCCGGCCGGTGAGTTCCTCGGCGTCCGCCCAGTGGTGCACCTGGCCGGGCGTGATCACGCACAACTGGGGTGGCGCCAGCGGCCGGTGGACCAGGTCCAGGACGTGGGCGCCGCGGCCGCCGGTGACCTGGACGATCTCGTAGAAGGAGTGCCGGTGGGGGAAGTTGGCACGGGAGAGCGGGCCGATCGCGTCGAAACCGCCGACGGCGAAGGGGAGCAGCGGGGGCACCGGTACCTGCAGTCGGTGCAACGGCAGGTCCGGCGTGGTTCGGGGGGTGGGGGTGGTCCGTCGCACGTCCATCGGAGCAGTGTGCGACCTGTTCCGGCAGCAGGTCCAGACCACCGGCGATTGCAGCCGTCACACCGGCGAGTAGCAGTCCTAGACCGGGGGCCAGGGGATCGCTGGCCAGTCCCGGGAGGGCAGCGGGTGCGTGCCGGAGCTGCGCAGCCCGGCCACCCGGGCCCGGGTGGCGTCCAGCTCGGCGGCGGTCAGGTGCGGGGCGAGGCGCTCGGCCAGCTCGCCGTCCAGCTGCTCGGCCAGCCGGGCCAGCACCTCCAGCGCCTCGGCGGGCAGCGGGTCGCCCGCCCAGCCCCAGAGCAGGGTGCGCAGCTTGCCCTCGGTGCTGAAGGTGACTCCGTGGTCGATGCCGTACACCCGGCCGTCCGCGGCGGGGATCAGGTGGCCGCCCTTGCGGTCGGCGTTGTTGAGCACCGCGTCCAGCACGGCCAGCCGGCGCAGCCGCCGGTCGTCGTGGTGCACCAGCAGCGCCAGCCGGCCGTCCTCGACCTCGGCCCGGACGATCGGCAGCCAGCCCTCCTCCGGGCCGTCCGGGTCCTGCAGCGCCAGCAGCGGTTCGGCCTGCGGGTCCGGCTCGACCCACAGCTGCACCATGCCGGGCCCGTGCGGCCCCTCGCGCAGCACGGTGGGTGGGATCAGCGCCCAGCCGGTCGCGGCGGACAGCTCGTACGCGGCGACCTCGCGGCCGGCCAGCGTGCCGTCCGGGAAGTCCCAGAGCGGGCGCTCGCCGGCCACCGGCTTGTAGACGGCCTGCGCGCTCAGCGAGCCGTGCTCGACCGTGCAGTACAGCGCGGCGTTGGAGGCCTCCGTGAGGCGGCCGTGCACGGCCAGTTCGCCCTGGCGCAGCAGCGCCAGGGCGGTGGGCACGTCGGCGGCGAGGGCGGCGGCGGCCGCCGGGTCGGCCTGCGGCGGGGTCTCGGTGTTCAGCGCCGGTAACCGTTCGCGCGCGGGCACAGGTGGCCCTCCGGGTCGAGCGGCAGGTTGCAGAACGGGCAGGGCTTGCGGCCGGCCGCGACCAGGTCCAGGGCGCGCTTGGCGAAGACCCGGGCCATCGCGCCGGACAGCCGCACCCGCAGCATGTCCGGGCCGTTCTCGTCGTCCCGGAAGACCGCCTCCTCACCCTCCTCCTCGTCCTCCTCGACCAGCGCCTGCGCCTCGACCACCAGACAGGCGTCCACGCTGTCCCAGGCCAGGGCCATGGTGCCGACCCGGAACTCCTGCTCCAGCGGCAGGTCCAGCGGAGCGGTGTCGAGCAGGTCCTTGGGCGCGGTGGCCGGGATCGAGGCGTCGCCGCCACTGCGCCGCAGCGCCTCGTCGAGGACCTCCTCGATCCGCTCGGCGAGCGCGGCGACCTGGGTCTTCTCCAGCAGCACGCTGGTGATCCGGCCCCGGGCGCTGGCCTGCAGGTAGAACGCCCGGGCGCCGGGCTGGCCGACGGTGCCGGCCACGAACCGTTCGGGCTGGTCGTAGAAGAAGACCTGACGGGGCACGCTCTCGCTCCGGATCGTGTCGGTCGGTGCGGATCCGCCATGGGGGATCGCGGGGTTGTCGGACTGGGCAGGTGGTCAGACGGGTCGGTCACTCATCAGTCACCCTACGACCTCCGGGCCACGGCCGGGGAGCCGAGCGGGAGGCCGGGGAGGGGTGGCACCCGCCGGTTCGGGCGGTGCCGTCGCTGGTGGGGCGCCGTTCGGGCGTCCGGGCGGGCCGCTGCTCAGGCCGTGCCGCCGACCACCGCGTCGCCGGCCGGGGTGGCCGGTGCGGCGTGGGGCCTCGGGGCGAGCGAGGAGAGGTCGCCGGTGTCGCCCATCCTCAGTACGAAGGGGCGCTGCGGGGTGTACCGGATCGCGGTGACGGAGCAGGGCTCGACGCTGATCCGCTGGAAGTGGTCCAGGTGCAGGCCGAGCGCGTCGGCCACCACCGCCTTGATCACGTCCCCGTGCGAGCAGGCGATCCAGACCGCGTCCGCGCCGTGCTCGGCGGCGATCTTCTCGTTCCACTCGCGGACCGCGCTGACCGTGCGGTGGCTCAGCTCGCGCAGCGACTCGCCGCCGGGGAAGGCAGCGGCGGCGGCGTGGTCCTGCACGGTGCGCCAGAGCGGCTCCTTGGCCAGCTCGGCCAGCGGACGACCGGTCCACTCGCCGTAGTGGCACTCCCCCAGCCGGTCGTCCTCGGCCGGCGGGGCCAGCTCGGGCCGGGCGGCCAACAACGGCTCCAGGGTCTGCCGACAGCGCTCCAGCGGGCTGCTGACGGCCTGCGCCAGCGGGATCCCGGCCAGCCGCCCGGCGAGCGCGGCGGCCTGCGCGCGCCCGGTGTCGTCCAGGTCCACGCCGGGCGTCCAACCGGCCAGGATTCCGGCGGTGTTCGCGGTCGAGCGGCCGTGGCGGACGAGCAACAGGGTGGGCATGGGGCTTAGCCTACGGCCTCCGGACGCCGTCGTGGAGCCCGGTCGCGTACCCGGGAGGTCGACGCGGCACGGCCTGGTCGCAGTGCCGCCCGACCCCGTCGGCTGTTACGCGAGGCCGGCCCGCTCCAGCGCCTCGACGCCGGTGCGCAGCGCCCGGACCCGCTCGTCCAGGGTGAAACCGGACGGCGCCAGGGTGAGCGTGGTGACGCCCGCGTCGGCGTAGGCCTGCATCCGGTCGGCGATCCGGGCGGTGTCGCCGACCAGCGAGGTGGCGTCGATCAGGTCGTGCGGGACGGCGGCCGCGGCGCCCGCGTAGTCCTTGGCCAGGTACTTCTCCTGGATCTCGTCGGCCTCCTGCTCGTAGCCCATCCGCCGGGCGAGCTGGTTGTAGAAGTTCTTCTCCTTGCTGCCCATGCCGCCGATGTAGAGCGCGGCGTAGGAGCGCTGGGCGTCGACGCCGGCCTTGATGTCCTCGCCGACCGCGATGGTGACGGTCGGGCAGAGGTCGAAGCCGTCCAGGGACTTGCCGGCCTTGGCGCGCCCGGCCTTCAGCGGGTCCAGGGAGAGCGCGGCGTGCTCGGGGGCGAAGAAGATGCCGAGCCAGCCGTCGGCGATCTCGCCGGTCTGCTCCAGGTTCTTCGGGCCGATAGCGGCGATGTACAGCGGGATGTGCTCGCGCACCGGGTGCACGGTGAGCTTGATCGGCTTGCCCGGGCCGCCCGGCAGCGGCAGGGTCCAGTGCGCACCCTCGTGCACCAGGCGCTCGCGGGACATCGCCTTGCGGATGATCTCCACGTACTCGCGGGTGCGGGCGAGCGGCTTGTCGAACTTCACGCCGTACCAGCCCTCCGAGACCTGCGGGCCGGAGACGCCGAGGCCGAGGCGGAAGCGGCCGCCGGAGAGGGTGTCCAGGGTCGCAGCGGTCATCGCGCTCATGGCCGGGGTCCGGGCCGGGATCTGGAAGATGGCCGAGCCGACGTCGATCCGCTCGGTCTTCGCGGCGACGAAGCTCAGCACCGTCGCGGCGTCCGAGCCGTACGCCTCCGCGGCCCAGCAGACCGAGTAGCCGAGCCGGTCCGCCTCCTGGGCCACCGCGATGTTGTCGGCGTCCATGCCGAGTCCCCAGTAGCCGAGGTTGATGCCGAGTCGCATGTGCCGAACCTTCCAGTCGGGTGGGATCGAGGCGAGCGTAACCGGGCACTCGCGGGACAGGCTACTGACGGGTAGTGGTGGCCTGGGTCACACGGGGACCGCCTTGAGCCGAAGGGCCCAGGAGGGCCCGGAGGCGAGCGGGCGAGTCACTGATCGTTCTGCGGGTCTACCCCCCTGCCCGCACACCGGCCGCTACGCTCAGCCGACGTGGGGAGTGCTCTCCCCACCTGCGCGTTTACAGGGCTTCCGGGGCTCCCGGGGCCATCGGCCAGTGGAGGGCCCGTCCGATGGAAATGCGTCACCTCGGCCGTACCGGCCTGCAGGTCTCCCGCCTCGGCCTCGGCACCATGACCTGGGGCCGCGACACCGACGAGCACGAGGCCGCCGAGCAGCTCAAGGAGTTCGTGGACGCGGGCGGCAACCTGGTCGACACCGCCGACGTGTACGCGGACGGCGGGGCCGAGTACCTGATCTCCCGCCTCACCGACAGCCTGGTCCCCCGCACCGAACTCGTCATCGCCACCAAGGCGGGCAGCGTCCCCGAGTCCACCCGCCGCTTCGACGGCTCCCGCGGCCACCTGCTCGCCGCCCTGGACGCCTCGCTGCGCCGACTCGGCACCGACTACGTCGACCTGTGGCAGGTGCACGCCTTCGACCCGATGACCCCGGTCGAGGAGACTCTCAGCGCCCTCGACATCGCCGTCTCCACCGGCCGCGCCCGCTACGTCGGGGTCTGCGACTTCAGCGGCTGGCAGCTCGCCAAGGCCGCCACCTGGCAGCGCGCCCACCACGGGCGGGTGCCGCTGGCCGGGGCGCAGCTGGAGTACTCGCTGCTGCAGCGCGGCCTCGAACGGGAGGCGCTGCCCGCCGCGCTGGACGCCGGGGTCGGGGTCCTGGCCGGCTCGCCGCTCGGGCGCGGGGTGCTCACCGGCAAGTACCGGCACGGCGTCCCGCAGGACTCCCGCGGCGCCTCGGCGTTCCTGTCCGGGTTCGTCCAGCCGTACCTCGGGGAGCGCTCGCGGCGGATCGTGGACGCCGTCGCCACCGCCGCCGACGGGCTGGCCAGCAGCCCGCTCGCGGTCGCGCTGGCCTGGGTCCGGGACCGCCCCGGGGTGGCCAGCGCGCTGGTCGGGGCGCGGACGGTGGCACAGCTGCAGGCGGCACTGTCAGTGGAGGCGCTTACGCTTCCGGATGAGATCCGCGGCGCGCTGGACGACATCTCGTCCCCGGTGCACCGCTACCCGGACCAGGGGTGGACCGAGCTGTGACCACCGGACCGGGTTGTCGAGCAGAACGTGCAGTGGAGTGACCTTTGGAGCGGACGACGATGAGTGACACGGGGAACGGCGCTCCGGAGGAGACCTCGGCCTCGCCGGCCGACAAGGCGGCGGCGATCGCGGAGCTGGCGGAGCGGATCCGCAGCATCGGGCCGCAGGCTTCGGGGTCGGGGGCTTCCCCGGCTTCCGGGGCTTCCTCGGCTTCCTCGACTTCGAGGCCCGCGCCGGCCTCTGAGGTCTCGGAGGCCACCGGCGGGGGCGCCCCGGCCGCTCCGGCCGTCCCGACCGCGGTGGAGCCCGACGGGCCGCGCGGCGACGCGCTCCAGGAGACCGCCCGGATCCTGACCTCCGGCGGCGCCCCGGCCGAGCTGGCGGCCGCCGCCGTGGCCGAGTTCGGCGACGGCGCCGCCGAGCGGCTGCGCACGGACCCGTGGGCGGTGCTGAGTCTGCCCGGCGTCCGCCCCGAGCACGCGGACGGCTTCGCCCGCGAGCTGCTCGGCCCGAAGGCCGAGCCGGGCGACCCGCGCCGCGCCCAGGCGCTGGTGCTGTGGCTGCTGGAGCAGGCGGCGCTGCGCGGGCACTCGGCGCTGGAGCTGGCCGAGGTGACGGCCGGGCTCGACCGGCTCCGGATGCCGGACCCGGCCGCCGCGATCCAGGCCGCCGTCGCGGACGGACGGGTGCTGCCGTTCCGGGAGGAGCTGAGCGGACCCGAGGCACACGCGGCGGGCGGCGAGGACGACGAGGCGCCGACCCGGACGCTGCTCGCGCTGGAGCGGCTGGCGATGGCGGAGGACAGCCTCGCCGAGGGACTGCTGCAGCTGATGGCCACCTTCGTGCCGGGCGAGGACGTCGAGGCGGAGGACGCCGAGGCCGAGGAGGTTCAGGCCTCGGGCGCCGAAGCCGAGGAGGCCGGAGCCCAGGAGGGCGAGGTGGAGGCCGCCGCCGACTCGGCTTCGGCGGACACCGGGGCTCCCGCCGGGTCCGCCCCGGCCGCCCCCGGCCCCACCGCCTGGGCTGCGGCCGCCGAGTCCGCGCCGTCCTCCTCGGCCACTGCGCTGATCGAGGCCGTCGCCGACAGCGCGCTGGTACTGCACACCGGCGGCGAGGCCGCCCGCGCCGAGCCCGCCGCGCTGCTCGCCGCCGCTCGGGGGCTCGGGCTTCGGGCCTGGGCCGCCACCTGGACCGACCAGGGCCGGGAGTCCTTCGCCGCGCTCGCCGGTGCGGACACCGCGGTGACCACCCTCGCCGAGCTGTTGTCCGGTGCGGCCGGCCCCGGCCGCTCCCCCGACGGCTCGCTCGCCCTGGACCTCCTGGTGGTCCTGGACGCGCCGCTGCTGGACGTCGAACTGGCCGCCACCTTGCTGGAGTCGCTCGCCGACGGCACCCGGCTGGTGCTCAGCGGCGACCCGGGCCAGCTCTGGTCGGCCGGCCCCGGCCGGTTCTTCGCCGACCTGCTGGCCGCCAAGGTCTGCCCGGCGGTCGCCTCCCGCACCCCGGACTTCGGCCCGATCGGCGAGCTGGTCTCCGGTGTCGGCATCGGCGAGCTGCAGCCGGTCGAGGCGCCGGACAAGGAGGTGGTCATCCTGACCGCCAAGGACGGCGGCGAGGCCGTCCACCGCGCCGTCCAGTTGCTCACCGACTCCATTCCGCGCGCGCTCGGCATCCCCGCCGAGCAGGTCGTGCTGCTCACCCCCGGCCACGGCGGCCCGGCCGGTACGCGTTCGCTGAACGCCGCCGCCAAGGCCCGGCTGAACCCCGGCCCCGGCCGCTTCGGCGGCTTCGACCCGGGTGACCGGGTGGTGGAGTCCCCCGCGCCCGGGATCACCCGCCCGGCCCGGGTGCTGGACGGCGACGCCACCGGGCTGCACCTGGAGTACCCGGACGGCTCGCGCCGGACCGTCCCGCCCGCGCAGGCCGGCCGACTGCGGCACGGCTGGGCGCTGACGGTCCACCAGGCACTCGGCCGGCGCTGGCCCGGGGCCGTGGTGGTGCTCCCGGAGGACGCCGGCGCGGCACTCACCCGGCAGTGGGTCTACACCGCCTTCGGGCGCGGCGAGCAGCACCTGTCGGTCGTGCACGCGGCGGGCCCGGCGCTCGCCCAGGCCGTCGCCGAGCGCCCGGCGCAGCCGCGCACCACCCGGCTGCGGGCGATCCTGGCGGAGAACGCGGCGTCGGCGTACTGATCAACGGACGTGCGAAGGGCGGGCCCGGTGCTCCCGGGCCCGCCCTTCAGGTCCTCATGCGTACGGGATCGCGTCAGTCCTCGAGGTCCTCGTCGTCGTAGACCTCGCTCACATCGAACCGGCAGATCAGCAGCTGCGGGTCGGCGTGCTCGAAGGGCTCCGGCAGCCACTCCCCCGGCTCGGTCGGTTCGGCCGCCGCGACCCAGAGCGTCGAGTCCGCCTCCTCCAGGCCGAACTCCTCACTGCGGGCGGCGATCTCGTCCGGCTCGTACTCGCCGAACAGCACGCCGATCGCGGCGTTCACCCCGCCCGCCCCGCCCGGGGTCAGCGTCTCGTCGAGCCGCTCGGCCTGGGCGCGCAGCCGCTTGGGGTCGACCACGTGGTAGTCGCGGCGGATCAGCACGCTGATCGCGTCGGGCTGTTCCGGGCCGTGGTAGCCGCCCGGTCCCTCGTCCCCGGGGATCTCGAAGGGGGTCACCTCGTCGTAGACCTCGTACAGGAGTTGGTCGTAGGCGATGGCCGCCGTCGCGAGCTGCTCGTAAGCGGCGGACACGGCGGGATCATCAGCTGCGTTGGGGCTTGACACCGCTTCCAGATGACGGTCGATGGCGGCCTTGACCGCCTCAGCGGCGGCGCGTACCTCGGCAATGGTGGGCTGCGCGGCATCAGACATGGTGCAGACGCTATCTCCCCTCGGTGTCGCTACGCACAGCGGTTGTCACCTACACCCGCGATTTCACCGCAACTTCCCCCCTGATGTCCGATCCGGTCCGTTCTGTCCCCCACCGGACCGGCGCGGGCCGGGCGCAGAGGGCGCGCGGCCGGCCCGACGGGGCTGTTCGGGTGCCGCTTCGCGCGCCGGTATCGGGGTATCCACTCCACAGGAGCAACAGGACTGATGCACTGTCAGCCGAGCGTCCGGGCCGCAGGCCGTCGAACCGCCGCTTCCGCACGGGAGGTCGGCCGGAAATACCCGGGCCGAGTGTCCGGGGCAGGCCGTAGGCTTGCGAGCAGATGATCCCCAGGAGGAGCGTTTTGACCCCACCGAAGCCGGTCCGGCAGCCGGAGTACGAGTACCAGTCGCTGCGCATGCCGCGCGGCACCACGCGCAACGCGGCGCGCCAACTGCTCACCGAGCACGCCGAGTACGGGCACTGGGAGCTCGACCGGCTGAGGCTGTTCCCCGACGGCAGCCGGACGGTCCGGCTGAAGCGGCGGATCATCCGGCAGGTCCGGAGCTGGTGACGGGCGGGGCCTCCCGCCCTGCGGGGCCTGCGGAGGATTCACGCCGAGCGTTCACGCACCTGCGGCCGCCCGATGGACGGGCGGCCGCAGGTGTTTCGTTCCGTCTACCGCTGCAGCCCAGCGGTCGGGGTGCTCAGCGGGCGCCGGCGCGGGCGCGGCGGTAGAGCACGCCGCCGCCGAGCAGCAGCGCGAGCCCCGCGGCTCCGAGCACCTCGACACCGCCGGCGCCGGTGGAGGCCAGCTGGCTGCCCGCGGCGCTCTGCGCGACGGGGGCGGCCGGGGCACTGGTCCGGGCCGCGGCTGGAACGGCCTGGGTGCCGGTGTTGCTGCTCACCGGGGCGGCGGCCGGGGTGCTCGGGGTGCTGCCGGCGGACGAGCCGCCGCCCCGCGGGCCGCCCGAACCGGTCTCGCCGGTCGACGGCGGGGTGGAGGGGGTGGTGCCCTCGGGGGGGCAGTCGTCGGTCGGCTTCGGGGCGGGCTGCGCCACGTTGCCGCAAGAGTTGCCGAAGGCCGGGTTGCCGACGCCGGCCACGTTCACCGAATTGCCGCAGGCGTTGACCGGGACGTGCACCGGGGCCTGGACGCTGTTGCCGGAGACCACCCCGGGCGAGTTGGCCGCGACACCACTGGCGGAGGCGCCCGAGGCGGAGGGGCCCCGGCTGGCGCCGGTGCTGGAGCTGTCGCCACCACCGGGCCGCCCGGTCTGGCCGGGCTGCGATGCCGTGTGGTGGCCGGTGCTGACGTTGGCGCAGCGGTTGCCGAACGACGGGTTCAGCGCGCCGATCACGTCGACGGTGTTGCCGCAGGCGTTGATCGGCACCTCGACCGGCACCTGCACCGAGTTCCCCGAGGCGACGCCCGGCGAGCCCACCGCACTTCCCTGCGCCTCGGCGCCCGCGTAGGCGTAGCCGGCCGTCGAGGCCAGCACGCTACCGGTGGCCACGGCGGTGAGGATCCCCTTCTTGGCTACATTCCTCATGTTTTCCCCTGACGTATCGAGACGGCGTGGCGACCTTGACGTGCACCTTATAGAAGTCGGAATTTCCGTATATCCGGAAATCACGCAAGGTCTTCGACTGCACAGGAGTTAACGAGTGACCAACGGCGAGGTTGGGCCAAACAAACCGGCTTCACCCGAACGAGTGATCACAGCCCCAATCGTTGCCAAGCCGCCCGACCGGGCACCCGCCGGACACCCGAAGGCCCCCGGTGCGGCGCGTCCGCCGCCCGGGGGCCGGAGTGAGTCGGCTCAACGGGCCTCAGCGGCCCGGAGGTTGGCTCAGAAGTTGGCGCAGTGGTTGCCGAACGCCGGGTTCAGCACGCCGATCACACTGACGGTGTTGCCACACACGTTCACCGGGACGTGGACCGGAATCTGGACCTGGTTGCCCGCGACGACGCCCGGGGAGCCCGCGGCCACACCCTCGGCACCGGCACCGCCGTGAGCGGACGCCACACCGGCGACGGCGAGCACCAGGCCACCGGCGGCGGCGGTGACAGCGGCGATCTTCTTGACCTTCATCATTCCTCCTGTACGGACAACGCAACCCGTTCGGCGGGCTGCACAGGAATGAACGACGCTGCGGCAAACGGGGTACGGAACGGATTTGCCATTCACTCGCAACGGTGAGGCTTCGCACAGACAAGCGGCGCGGAATTGC
This sequence comes from Kitasatospora sp. NPDC056531, assembly GCF_042794375.1. Classification (NCBI taxonomy): domain Bacteria; kingdom Bacillati; phylum Actinomycetota; class Actinomycetes; order Kitasatosporales; family Streptomycetaceae; genus Kitasatospora; species Kitasatospora sp. NPDC056531. The sequence continues at coordinate 66,917 of NZ_JBHTTU010000009.1, forward strand.
ATAGGAGAATCGTTTCTGTTGATCTCCCTACGCCCATCCCACAATCATGCGCTCGGACAATGCGCCCGGCCCACCCCCGGAACCCCGGGAGCGGGCCGACCCAGTCGTCTGATCAGCAGGCGTCGATGAAGCGGTCCAGCACCCGGACCCCGAACTTCAGCCCGTCCACCGGCACCCGCTCGTCCACGCCGTGGAACATCCCGGCGAAGTCCAGCTCCGGCGGCAGCTGCAGCGGCGCGAAGCCGAAGCAGCGGATGCCGAGGTCCTGGAAGGACTTGGCGTCCGTACCGCCCGACAGGCAGTACGGCACCGCGCGGGCGATCGGGTCCTCCGCACGCAGGGCGCTCTGCATCGCCTCGACCAGCGAGCCGTCGAAGCTGGTCTCGATCGCCCGGTCCGTGTGCAGGCTCTCCCGCTTCACGCGCGGACCGAGCACGCTGTCCAGCTCGGCCAGGAACTCCTCCTCGTAGCCGGGCAGGAAGCGCCCGTCCACGTGCGCGGTGGCCTGACCGGGGATCACGTTCACCTTGTAGCCGGCGCCGAGCATGGTCGGCTGGGCGGTGTTGCGCAGCGTGGTGCCGATCATCTTGGCGATGCCGCCGAGCACGCGCAGTGTCTCGTCCATGTTCTCCGGGTCCAGCTCGACCCCGAGGGCGTCGGACAGCTCGTCCAGGAAGGCCCGGACGGTCTTGGTGATCCGCAGCGGGAACTTGTGCCGGCCGAGCCGGGCGACCGCCTCGCACAGCTCGGTGATCGCGTTGTCGTCGTTCTCCATCGAGCCGTGACCGGCCCGGCCCTCGACCGTCAGGCGCATCCAGTGCATGCCCTTCTCGGCCGTCTCCACCAGGTACAGGCGCACCTGGTCGTTGACCGTGAAGGAGAAGCCGCCGACTTCGCCGATGCCCTCGGTCACGCCCTCGAACAGCTCCGGGTGCTTGTCCACGAGGAAGCGCGCACCGTAGGTGCCGCCCGCCTCCTCGTCGGCGAGGAAGGCCAGCACGATGTCGCGCGGGGGCTTGCGACCGGTGCGCAGCCGGTCGCGGATGACCGCGAGGGTCATCGCGTCCATGTCCTTCATGTCGACCGCGCCGCGGCCCCAGACGCAGCCGTCCGCGATCTCGCCGCCGAAGGGGTCGTACGTCCAGTCCGCGGCGTTGGCCGGCACCACGTCGGTGTGGCCGTGGATCAGCAGGCCGGGACGGGACCGGTCCTCGCCCTCGATCCGGACCACGGTCGAGGCCCGGCCCTTGGCCGATTCGAAGATCTGCGGCTCGATCCCGAACTCGGCGAGCTGCTCGGCCACGTACTCGGCCGCCTTGCGCTCACCCGGCCCGGACCCGTCCCCGTAGTTGCTGGTGTCGATCCGGATCAGATCGCGACAGATCTCGGCGACCTCCGACTCAGCCGTCACCTTCGGCGCCGCCGACTCGCTCCGCTCGCTCACGGTCACTCCTCGTCTTGGGCCCGCACCGACGCACCAGCGCGCCACCCCCAGGACCTGCACCCGGGCCGTACGAGCACGTCCGCCCATCCTCCCCCAGCCCTCGATCCCGATCCACCCCCCGCAGAGCCCCGAAACCCCCTGGTCACGCCACCGCCACACACCTCCCCTTGTCCCCGCCACCAGCCCCGCTCCCCCGCCCGGAGCCGTTTTGGGAGCTCAAGCCGATCTTTGCTACAGTTACATCTGTCAGCGCGACGGACGAGAGATCGGAAGCCGCGAGGACGACACCCGGTCCGGGTGGCGGAATGGCAGACGCGCTAGCTTGAGGTGCTAGTGCCCTTTATCGGGCGTGGGGGTTCAAGTCCCCCCTCGGACACCAGTCGAAGGGCCCCTGTTCATCAGGGGCCCTTCGCTTTGCATCAGGAGCGGGGCCCCGCCGGGGAGGAGAGGGACCACTTTTGCTGGGTGA
>NZ_JBHTTU010000009.1:68839-77670 GCF_042794375.1 Kitasatospora sp. NPDC056531
GTGGTGGTGCCTTGGAGGGGGTGGGGGGGTCGGATCCCCCCTGGGGACACAGGGGGGGTGACTCTTGTTAGTGGGGGCTCTTTGGTTGGGGAGAGGGGGCGGGCCCTTGAGGGGGGGGGGAGGTCCCGCTTTCGCTGGATGAGCCGCTCCGGTCCACCATCGGGACCCGTGCCAACTCCCGCCGAAGTCCGGCTTTTTGTCGGCGAGTTGGCCTCAGGCCCGGTCAGACCCGGTGGGTGTCGCCCAGGGCGCTCTCGATGCCCTGGACCATCCGCCACAGCGGGGCGCGGCGACTGGCGACCAGGACCACCACGTCGTCGGCCGCGTCCTCGCCGTCCGGGGCGGAGTCTGCCGGGCGGTCGCTCCAGGTGGTGGTGACGAAGGCCATCGCCGCGTCCACCTCGGCCACCCAGTCGCTCTCGCCGCCCGAGCGCAGCCAGGTGCGCAGGGCGTGGTTGTGCGCGGAGACCACGGCGGCGGCGATCACGTCGGCACGCAGCGGGCCGTCCGGGAGGTCGGCGAAGCGGCCGCGCAGGTAGGCGGCGAGGGTGTGCTCGTAGCGCCAGACCACCGAGAGCTCGTACGCCCGCAGGCCGGGCACCTTGCGGGTGAGGCGGTAGCGCTGGACGGAGAAGGAGGGCTGCTCGGCGTACATCCGCAGGACCAGCCGGGCGGCGGCGCAGGCGTGCTTGACCGGGTCCTCCTCGCCGGTGCCGGAGTCGAGGAACTCCGTCATCTCGGCGAGGCTGCGCTCGTGGTCGGGGAAGACCACGTCCTCCTTGGCCGGGAAGTAGCGGAAGAAGGAGCGCCGGCCGACGCCCGCGAGCGAGACGATGTCGTCGATCGTCGTCTGCTCGAAGCCGCGGTCCAGGAAGAGCTCGAAGGCCGCGGCCACCAGCGCGTCGCGCATGGCCGGCTTCGAGGGCCCGTCATTCATCGGCAGGTCCTGCTCTTCCTTCTCGCTCATTCTCCGGAACTTAGCATCGGTGCGACGTGTCGGCCCCGACGGCCGGGTGGCTGGCCCGTCCGGCCGTCGGGGCACGTCGGAGCGCCGTTACGGGAGGTTGCGGGCCATCACGATGCGCTGGACCTGGTTGGTGCCCTCGTAGATCTGGGTGATCTTCGCGTCACGCATCATCCGCTCCACCGGGTAGTCCCGGGTGTAGCCGTAACCACCCAGCAGCTGCACCGCGTCCGTGGTCACCTGCATCGCCACGTCCGACGCGAAGCACTTCGCCGCCGCACCGAAGAACGTCAGGTCCGCGTCCCCGCGCTGCGACTTCGCCGCCGCCACGTACGTCATCTGCCGCGCGGCCTCCAGCTTCATCGCCATGTCCGCCAGCATGAACTGCACACCCTGGAACTCCGCGATCGCCTTGCCGAACTGCCTGCGCTCCCGCACGTAGCCCTTCGCGTAGTCCAGCGCGCCCTGCGCGATACCCACCGCCTGCGCCGCGATCGTCACCCGGGTGTGGTCCAGCGTCTTCATCGCCGTCTGGAAACCGGTGCCCTCCGCACCGATCATCCGGTCCGCCGGGATCCGCACGTTGTCGAAGTACACCTCACGCGTCGGCGAACCCTTGATCCCGAGCTTCTTCTCCGGCGCACCGAACGAGACGCCCTCGTCACCCTTCTCCACCACGAACGCCGAGATGCCCTTCGACCGCATCGACGGGTCCGTCACCGCCATCACCGTGTAGAACTCCGAGACACCCGCGTTGGTGATCCACCGCTTCACCCCGTTGAGGACCCAGAAGTCACCGTCGCGCACCGCCCGGGTCTTCATCCCCGCCGCGTCCGACCCCGCCTCCGGCTCCGACAGGCAGTACGAGAACATCCCCTCGCCACGCGCCAGCGCACCCAGGTACTTCGCCTTCAGCTCCTCCGAACCCGACAACTGCACCGGCAGCGAACCCAGCTTGTTCACCGCCGGGATCAGCGACGACGAGCCGCACACCCGCGCGACCTCCTCGATCACGATCACCGTCGCCAGCGCGTCCGCCCCCGCACCGCCGTACACCTCCGGCACGTGCACCGCGTGCAGGTCATTGCCCCGCAGCGCGTCCAACGCCTCCTGCGGGAACCGCCCCTGCTCGTCCACCTCCGCCGCGAACGGCGCGATCTTCGCCTCGGCCAGCGCACGCACCGCCTCACGGAGCATCTCGTGCTCCTCGGAGATACGGAAGAGATCGAACTCCTGGCTCATGATCGCCACTCCTGTTTCACGACGGTACTCAGTACCCTTCATTATGCATGCGCGCAGCAAAAAGGGAACTCAGTGCCTTCACAGGGCGGCACTGAGTTCCCTATCCTTTTCCTGCCGAACTTCTGCCGTACGTCTGCCGTACAAGCCGGTCCGAGCGCAGGGAGATGACAGCGTGGTCCACTCAGCCATCGAAGCCGACACCCGGAGTACGACGCTGTACTTCCAGCGCTGCACCTGGTGCAACAACCCGACCTTCCAACGACTGCTCTGCCCCACCTGCGGCTCCACCGAGCTACGACTGGAGCCCAGCGAGGGCACCGGGGTCGTCCGGCGCTGCGCGGTCGAGCAGGCCCGCACGCCGCTGGTCCGCCAGAAGTCCCTGATCCGCATGGCGGAGGGGTTCGACGTCTGGTGCATCGTGGACGGACTGCGCAGCACCGTCCCGGTCGGCACCCGGGTGCGGCTGTACTCCTCCCCCGGCTCCGACCAGCCGGAGCTGCGGCTGCTGCCGATGGAGGAGCCGCAGCCTGCCCCGGACGCCGAGCCGCGCCCGCTGCCGCCGACCAAGGGCGGGTTCACCCAGCACCTCGCCGCCTTCGCGGAGTAGGCCCGGTGTGGTGGGGGGGGGGGGGAGCTCCCCCGGGGTGCTCCAGGGAAAAAGGGGGGACGCCAGGGGGGGGGCTCCGGGCCCGCCTCGGCAGGGGCGGGGGGCCGCTACTCCTTGCGGAGCATCGCGTCGACCACCCGGGCGGCGGCCTTGCCGTCGTCCAGGTCGCAGTACGCCTCACGGAACGCGGCCGCCTTGTCGGCGTGCTCGGCCGCGACCTCGTCCACCCGGCCGAGCGCGGCGACCAGCTCCTCGGAGGTGGCCAGCAGCGGACCGGGCGCCTCGGCCTCGAAGTTCAGGCTGAAGCCGCGCAGGTTGTCCCGGTAGTGCTCCAGGTCGTGGGTGAAGAAGAGCATCGGCTTGCCGGTGGTGGCGAAGTCGAACACGCTCGCCGAGTAGTCGGTGACCAGCACGTCCGCGATCAGCAGTAGCTCCGCCATGTCGGGGTAGCTGCCCACGTCCCAGATGTAGCCGTTGCCGGCGCCCGGGATCTGGCCGCACATCACGCTGTGCCGGCGCACCAGCAGCACCTGGTCGTCGCCGAGCGCGGCCTTGGCCGCCGCCAGGTCGATCCGCAGGTCGATCTGGTAGCCGCCGTTGGGCCGGCGCCGGTCCTCGCGCCAGGTCGGCGCGTACAGCACGACCTTCTTGCCCTCGGGCAGACCGAGCCGCTCGCGGACCTGTTCGGCCGTCTTCTCCCGGTCGGCCGCGAACAGCAGGTCGTTCCGGGGCGAGCCGCTTTCCAGGATCTCGCCCTTGAAATCGAACGCGCGCTTGAGCAGCGGGGCCGACCAGCTGTTCCCGGCCACCAGCAGGCTCCAGTTCGGGACCTCGCGGGACAGGCTCTTGAGGTAGTTGGAGTCGGTGAACCAGACCTTCTCGAAATCGAAGCCGATCTGCTTCAGCGGGGTGCCCTGCCAGGTCTGCAGGACCACCTGCCCGGGGCGGCGGACGAAGAAGTCGGGCAGGTGGGTGCTGGTGACGATGTACTTGGCGGTCGCCAGCGCCTCGAACCACTCCGGGCTCCAGAGCCGGATCGGGGTCGCCGACTGCGGCAGGTCGGCCTGCATGTCGTCGCTGCCCCACAGGTGCTCCAGCGGCAGCCCGCGGCGGACCAGCTCCTCGTGGATCGCCTTCGGCGAGTCCGCGTACACGCTGCCGTGCCCGGCGTTGTACAGCACCGTGTCGCGCACCGGCAGGCGCCGGGCGGTCGGGTAGTGGTCGGTGCGCAGCAGGCGCTGACGGTAGCCGGCCCGCTCCTCGGGCAGCAGCACCGAGTGCGACTCCAGCGACAGGCCGTCGTGGTAGCGGCGCTCCAGCACGATCCGCTTGCCGCGGGACTCCACCTCCAGCGGCAGCGAGCCGAAGCACTCCGGTGCGATCAACGCCGAGGAGTTCGGCAGCGCGGCCACCGGCGCGCCGACCGGGCGGAAGAAGACGTTCCAGGTGCCGGCGGCGAGCGGCACCCGCCCGGCGAAGGAGGCGGTCGGCACGGCGGGCATCGCGGTGCGGAACCGGCCGTCCGAGATCTCCACCGGGTAGACGTGCTCCTCCTCGCGCCAGTTGTGCCGGACCACCAGCTCCCAGCGGTGGGCGCCGGGCAGCGGGAAGGAGCCGCTGAGCAGGAAGCCGTCGGCGCCGCGCGCGGACACCTCGTCCACCAGCGGCTGCAGCAGCTGGTCGCAGAACTGCAGGTGGCCGCCCGGGGAGGGCTTGGAGTAGAGGGCCCGGCGCGGCTCGCCCGAGGACTGCGGGTCCAGCGCCAGGTGCAGCTGCTCGGGCGCGTTGCGGTCGTCCCAGGCCAGCCGGACGGTGCTGCCGTCGGCCAGCAGCAGTGCGCTGTCCCAGCGGTCGCGGCCGCGCTCGGCGGCCACCGGGTCCAGCTCGGCCCAGGCCTCGCGGACGGCGGTCAGCTCGGCCACCGGGAAGGAGGCCGTGAAGGGCTGCAGCGTGCCGACCGGCGCGCCCAGCTCCAGCGGGAAGGTCAGCTCGCGGTCCGACTCGACGTGGGTGAGCTGCAGCCGGGCCCCGGCGAAGCTGACCCCGGAGCGGGCGGCGCCGGAGACCTCCAGCCGGCCGCCGTGCGCGGCCAGGCCGGTCGCCCGGGCCTTGACGGTCTCCACGTGCAGGTAGACGAAGTTGTCGCGGACCCACGGCACGATCCGCACGTCCGGCTCGACCCAGTGCGCCGGGAGGTACTCCGCGGTGTCGCTCCAGCCGGCCGAGACCCGGCCCTTGTAGACCCCGCCCTTGCCCGCGCCGGCCACCAGGACGCGCCAGTGGCCGTCCTTCCACTGGCCGCGGTGCTTGAGCTTCTTCGGGTCCAGGGCGACGGTGAAGCCGGACCAGTCGCAGCTGTACAGGTCGTGGTTGCAGCTCGCGGTGGCCTCGGGGCTGTACTGGGTCTTCATCGGCACCGCGACGACCCGGCGGCCCTTGGCCTCGCGCAGCACCAGGGTGCGGACCATGTCGTGCTTGGCCGCCGCGCCCAGCTGCTCCGGGTACGCGTGCCCGGTCAGCTGCAGCTTCCCGCCCACCCAGGCGCTCGCGTACAGCCGGCTGCGCATGACCAGCGAGTTGTCCAGCTTGAGCACGCCGGACGGCACGCTCTTGCGCCCGCCGCGCAGGAACGGGTAGTCCGCGTACGGCCGCAGCAGACCGCGGGCCTGCACGCCGCCGCCGCTCTCGCCCTCGTACTTGATCTGCTCGACCAGCTCGTCAACCCGGCCCTGCAGGGTCAGGTGGTACTTCAGCCGCAGCGGCGCGCGCAGCTTGCGGACCTGCTCGGGGCCGATCGCCCGGAGCAGCCGGCTGACGTTCTGGACGTAGGCGTCCCGGTACTCCTTGTCACCGTCCACGACGGACCAGAAGAACATCGGGATCTCCTCGACGAGGGTGTTCTCGTCGTAGGAGCGCAGGTACTGGTCGAAGCGCGGCTCGGTCTGCTTCTTCAGCCAGCCGCGGACCAGCTCGACCGAGGTGACCCGGTCGACCAGACCCTTGGGGTTGGTGCGCATCTGCGTGATCGACATCTCGCCGACCTCGCGCTCGCGCCAGTGGTAGATCGGCTCGGAGAGCACGTCCACGCTCTTGGCCAGGTAGTGGTGCGGCACGCTGACCGGCGCGTCCTCGTACAGGATGCCCTCGGGGTACAGCAGGTCGGCCGCGTCGAAGAACGAGCGGCGGTACACCTTGTTCCACGCGGTGCGGTCGGTGACCAGCGCCGGGATCTCGGTGATGTGGGTCTTGAGCTTGGTGACCTTGAACGGCTTCACGTGGCCGCCGGACTGGTAGTAGCCCACCGCGCGGAAGCGCAGCACGTTGCCGGTGCAGAAGTCCGAGCCGGTCTCGTCCAGCGTGTTGATCATCAGCTCGTACGCGCTGGGCGGCATCGAGTCGTCGCTGTCGACGAAGCACAGGAACTCGGCGTCCGGGTCGATGTGCCGGATGCCGGTGTTGCGGGCCGCGCCGAGGCCCTTGTTCACCTGGCGGACCAGCCGGAACCGCGAGTCTTTGGCCGCGTACGCCTCGGCGAGGGCCGCGCTGTCGTCCTTCGAACCGTCGTCGACCATGACGCACTCGAAGTCCGTGAAGGTCTGGGCGGCGATCGAGTCGAGGCATTCGACGAGATAACGCTCGACGTTGTAGATCGGAACGACGATGGAGAGGCGGGGAGCCATCGGCTACGCAGGCCTTTCTCGGTTAGGAGCGTGGCAGCCCGGTGGGGGCCTGACCGCACTTTGAATCGGTGCGTACGTGCGCCCCGATCCTACCTCCGGGCTCCGGAGCCCCCCCGGGCCACTACGCTGGGCCCCGTGCCCCGCTTCAGCGTGATCGTCCCCGTGTACCAGGTCCAGGACTACCTCGTCGAGTGCCTCGACTCGGTCCTAGGCCAGGGCGGTCCCGACTTCGAGCTGATCGCGGTGGACGACCGCTCCCCGGACGGCTGCGGCGCCATGCTGGACGAGGCGGCCGCCGCCGACCCCCGCGTACGGGTGCTGCACCTGCCGGAGAACGTCGGCCTCGGCCGGGCCCGCAACGCCGGCCTGGAGGTCGCCACCGGCGACTACGTGGTCTTCCTGGACAGTGACGACACACTCACCCCCGGCCTGCTGAAGGCCGTCGACGACCGCCTCGCCGCCACCGGGGACCCGGACGTCCTGGTCTACGACTACGCCCGCACCTACGCCGACGGCCGGATCACCCGGGCCGCCTCCGGCCACGTCTTCGGCGCGGCCTCCCCGAACGTCTTCGACCTCACCGCCCGCCCCGACCTGCTCGACCTGCTCCAGGTCGTCTGGAACAAGGCCTACCGCCGCGGCTTCGTCACCGAGCAGCGGCTGGTCTTCCCGGCCGGCTACTACGAGGACACCCCCTGGACGTACCCGGCGCTGCTCGCCGCCGCCAGCATCACCCTGCTCGACCAGGTCGGCGTGCACTACCGCCAGCGCCAGGAGGGCGGCAACATCCTGGCCACCGCCAGCCGCAAGCACTTCGACGTGTTCGCCCAGTACGACCTGGTCTTCGCCTTCCTCGACCGCCGCCCCGACCTGGACCGCTGGCGCCCGGTCGTCTACGGGAAGATGCTGCACCACCTCAACACCGTGGTCGCCAAGCCCGGCCGGGTCCCCTCCGGCGACCGCCGCGAGTACTTCCGCCGCGCCGCCGCGCACTGCGCCCGGCTGCGCCCGGCCGGCTACCGCCCGCCGGCCGGAGTGGAGGGCGTGCGCACCGAACTGCTCAGCCACGGCCGCTACGGCGCCTACCAGGCCGTACGCGCCCTCGCCCGGGCCCGCCGACTCGTCAAGCGCTGATCCGCGTGCGCCGACGCCGCCCCGCAGGAGCGCGTTCGCGGACGCGCCCTGGGACGGCGCCTGACGGCCATTCGGGGGACGGGCCGGTATAACCGGTCGGGTGGACTTCCTGACCCGCCTTCCGGTCCTCGGCCCCCTGGTGGCCCGAGTGCTGCGCAGCCGCCCGTACCGGGTGTACGAGTACTTCTCCGCGGCCCGCGGCAACCGGCTGGCCGGGGCCGTCACCTTCTTCGGCTTCCTCGCCCTCTTCCCGCTGCTCACGGTGGGCCTGGCGATCGCCGTCGCGACGCTCAACGGCAGCCAGGTGGCCGACCTGCAGCAGCACATCTCCGACCAGCTGCCGGGCTTCTCGGACGCGCTCAACCTGCCGTCCCTGGTGGCCAACGCAGGCACCGTCGGGCTGGTCGGCGGGGCGCTGCTGCTGGTCTCCGGCCTCGGCTGGGTGAACACCATGCGCACCTCGATCCGGGACCTCTGGCAGCTGCCCGAGGAGAAGGGCAACCCGGTGCTGCGCAAGGCCTGGGACATCGCGGTGCTGGCCGGCCTCGGCCTGGTGTCGCTGTTCTCGCTGGCCGCCTCCGCCGCCGGGACGACGCTCGCCGGGCGGATCGCCGGGGAGATCGGCCTCGGCAGCGGCTACCTGCTCACCTGGGTCGGCGTGTTGATCGCCATAGCGTGCGACACCCTGCTCTTCGCCTACCTGCTGGCGCCCTTCCCCGGGATCACCGGCCAGCGCCGCCGGGACCTGCTGATCGGCGCGCTGATCGGCTCGGTCGGCTTCGAGCTGCTGAAGCTGCTGCTCGCCTCCTACCTCGGCTCGGTCGCCGGGCGGAGCCTGTACGGGGCCTTCGCCACGCCGGTGGCGCTGCTGCTGTGGATCAACTTCGTCTGCCGGCTGCTGATGTACTGCGTCGCCTGGACGGCGACGGCCGACCCGGAGGCCGCCCGGGAGCGGACCAGGGCGCACGGCCGGGCGCTGCTGGCGGCGGCCGACGAGTCGGAGGCGGCGGAGGGGGGGCGGGCCCAGAAGAGAGGACAGGGCACCCCCCGGCCCTCTCTTTTTCCCCCCCTCCCCCCCCTCCCCACCACCCCCCCCCCCCCCATCCCCCGCCCCTTGTGTAACGATACGACCGCCGCTGAGATCGCGCTGAGCCTGATCGAGGCGCTGGCCGAGGACGACACCATCCCGGCGCTGCGGGTCGGC
>NZ_JBHTTU010000009.1:77680-151283 GCF_042794375.1 Kitasatospora sp. NPDC056531
GGGAGGGGGGGGGGGGGAGGGGGAGGGGGGGGGGGGGGGGGGGTGACTTGGCCCCGGTCGCGCCTCCCCCCCGCCGCCGGTCAGTGCCTGTTCCCGGCCGTCCGGCGCCGCACGACCACCACGGCCCCCGCCGCGACCACGGCTCCGACCGCCACGGCCGACCAGCCGCCCAGGCCCAGCCCGTCGTCCCCGGCCGAGGCCGTCGCGGCGGGCCGGAGCGCGGTGGGGGAGGGGTTCGGCGCCGCCGGGGCGTCGGACGAGCCACCCGCCCGGCCGGTCGACTCCACGCCGCCGGCCGCCTGCCGGGCCGGCTTCTCGTCGACCAGGTTGCCGACCGGCTTGACCTTGCCGGCCGCGGCGAAGCCCCAGTCCAGCAGCTCGGCCGTCTCGTCGTAGACCTTCTGGTAGCTGGTCGGGTGCATCACCGTCACCAGCAGGGTGCGCCCGTTGCGCTCGGCGGCGCCGACGAAGGTCGAGCCGGCGTTGGTGGTGGTGCCGTTCTTCACCCCGATCAGGCCCGGGTACTTGCCCAGCAGCCGGTCGGTGTTCGCGATCCCGAAGCTGCCGCGCTGGCCGGTGTTCTTGTCGACGGCGCCGGGGAACATCGCGTCCCGGGTCGCGCAGTACATCCGGAAGTCCGCGTTGCGCAGGCCGGACCGGGCGAACAGCGACAGGTCGTACGCCGAGGAGACCTGGCCGTCCATGTCGTAGCCGTCCGGGGAGATCACCTTGGTGTCCCCGGCCTGCAGCGCGTCGGCGCGGGCCTGCATCTCGGCGACGGTCTGCTGGACGCCGCCGTTCATGTGTGACAGGACGTGCACGGCGTCGTTGCCCGAGCTCAGGAACACCCCGCGCCAGAGGTCCTCGACCCGGTACTCCAGGTTCTCCTTGATGCCGACCAGGCTGCTGCCGGCGCCGATGTTCTGGATCTCCTCGTCGGCGACCTTGTGCACCGCGTTGCGGTCGAACTTGGGCAGCACGGTGTCGGCGAAGAGGATCTTCAGGGTGCTCGCCGGGGGCAGCCGCAGGTGCGGGTTGTAGGCCGCCAGCACCTCCCCGGACGAGGCGTCGGAGACTATCCAGGACAGGCCGGTGAGGTCCGTCGGCAGCGCCGGGGCGCCCGGCAGCGGATTGACCTGGACCCCGGGTAGCCCCAGCCGCTCACCGCCGACCGCGGTCGACGGGGGCGGCACCTGCGGGGCCGCGACCGCCGCCGGGGTGGCGAGCAGAACCGGGAGGGCCGCGGCGACCGCGGCGCACAGCTGCGCGAACGTGTGACGGGATGTGGACACCAGCTGACCGTACCCATGACGGAGCCCGGCCGCGCGACACTCCGGGCGGGTCCTTCGAAGGAGGGGCCCGCCGTACGCCGATCGGCGGTCCACGCATACTGGGGAGGCTCACACCGCCTTCACACCCCCGGCGAGGACCACCCCATGAAGCTCAGCCGCCGCACCTCCTGGTTCCTGACCGCCTTCGGCGTCTGGTCGATCATCATCTGGACCACCTTCGTCAAGAACCTGTGGAAGGACTCCGGCGGCCAGGCCTTCGTGAACGGCGACCACTCCCGGCCCACCGCCTTCTTCTGGGTGCACCTGCTGCTCGCCATCACCTCCTTCGTGCTCGGCATCGCCGTCGGCGCCGTCGGTGTGCGCGGCCTGCGCGCCACCCGGCGCGGCCCGGCCGTGGACTGAAATCCCCGAACGCGAAGGCCCCCGTCCGATCGGAGATCGGACGGGGGCCTTCGCGTTCGTCAGGCGGGGATCAGAAGCGGCGGGTGACCAGCGCCCGCTTCACTTCCTGGATCGCCTTGGTGACCTCGATGCCACGCGGGCAGGCCTCGGAGCAGTTGAAGGTGGTGCGGCAGCGCCACACGCCCTCACGGTCGTTGAGGATCTCCAGGCGCTGCTCGGCACCCTCGTCGCGCGAGTCGAAGATGAAGCGGTGCGCGTTGACGATGGCGGCCGGGCCGAAGTACTGGCCGTCGTTCCAGAACACCGGGCAGGACGACGTGCACGCGGCGCACAGGATGCACTTGGTGGTGTCGTCGAAGCGCTCGCGCTCCTCGGCGGACTGCAGGCGCTCGCGCGTCGGGTCGTTCCCCTTGGTGATGAGGAACGGCATGACGTCCTTGTACGCCTGGAAGAACGGGTCCATGTCCACGACCAGGTCCTTGAGGACCGTCAGGCCCTTGATGGCCTCGATCGTGATCGGCTTCTCCGGGTTGACGTCCTTGATCAGGGTCTTGCACGCCAGCCGGTTGCGGCCGTTGATCCGCATGGCGTCGGAGCCGCAGATGCCGTGCGCGCAGGAACGGCGGTAGGTGAGGGTGCCGTCCTGCTCCCACTTGATCTTGTTGAGCGCGTCCAGGACGCGCTCCTTCGGGTCCATCGTCAGCTGGTAGTCCACCCACACCGGGTCCGGGTGCTCCTCCGGGTTGAACCGGCGGATCCGGAAGGTGACGGTGATCAGCTTGGTGACACCGGCCTCGGCCGCGTCCAGAGCGGCCGAGTGCTCCACAGTCGGAGTGCTCATCAGTACTTACGCTCCATCGGCTGGTAGCGGGTCTGCACGACCGGCTTGTAGTCGAGGCGGATGGAGGTGCTGCCGTCGGCGGCGACCTCCTGGTACGCCATGGTGTGCTGCATGAACTTCACGTCGTCACGGGTCGGGAAGTCCTCGCGGTAGTGACCGCCGCGGGACTCCTCGCGGGCCAGCGCGGAGACGGCCAGCACCTCGGCCAGGTCGAGCAGGTTGCCCAGCTCGATCGCCTCCAGCAGGTCCGTGTTGTAACGGAAGCCCTTGTCCTGGATGGAGATGTTCTTGTAGCGCTCCTTCAGCGAGGCGATGTCCTCGACCGCCTGCTTCAGGGTGGCGCCGGTGCGGTAGACCATCGCGTTGGCGTCCATGGTCTCCTGCAGGGCCGTGCGGATCTGCCCCACGGACTCGGTGCCGGTCGACTCGCGCAGCTTGTCGACCATGTCCTGGACCAGCTCTTCCGGGTTCTCCGGCAGCGGGACGAACTCGTTCGCGTTGGCGTAGTCGGCGGCGGCGATGCCCGCGCGACGGCCGAACACGTTGATGTCCAGCAGCGAGTTGGTGCCCAGGCGGTTGGCGCCGTGGACGGACACGCAGGCGACCTCGCCGGCCGCGTACAGGCCCGGGACGACGTCGGTGTTGTTGCGCAGGACCTCACCCTCGACGTTGGTCGGGATGCCGCCCATGGCGTAGTGCGCGGTGGGCTGGATCGGGATCGGGTCCGTGTAGGGCTCGATGCCGAGGTAGGTGCGCGCGAACTCGGTGATGTCCGGGAGCTTGGCGTCCAGCTGCTCCGGCGGCAGGTGGGTCAGGTCCAGGTAGACGTGGTCGCCGTCCGGACCGCAACCGCGACCCTCGCGGATCTCGGTGTAGATCGCGCGGGAGCAGACGTCACGGGACGCGAGGTCCTTCATGACCGGGGCGTAGCGCTCCATGAAGCGCTCGCCGTCCTTGTTGCGCAGGATGCCGCCCTCGCCGCGGGCGCCCTCGGTGAGCAGGATGCCCATGCGCCAGATGCCCGTCGGGTGGAACTGGAAGAACTCCATGTCCTCCAGCGGCAGGCCGCGGCGGTAGGCCACCGCCTGGCCGTCACCGGTGAGGGTGTGGGCGTTCGAGGAGACCTTGAACATCTTGCCGGTGCCGCCGGAGGCGAACACGACGGCCTTGGCCTGGAAGACGTGGATCTCGCCGGTGGCCAGCTCGTAGGCGACGACGCCGGCCGTCTTGCCCTCGTTGATCAGCAGGTCGAGGACGTAGAACTCGTTGAAGAACTCGACGCCGTGCTTGACGCAGTTCTGGAACAGCGTCTGGAGGATCATGTGGCCGGTGCGGTCGGCCGCGTAGCACGAGCGGCGGACCGGGGCCTCGCCGTGGTTGCGGGAGTGACCGCCGAAGCGGCGCTGGTCGATCCGGCCCTGCTCGGTGCGGGAGAAGGGCAGACCCATCTTCTCCAGGTCGAGGACGGCGTCGATGGCCTCCTTGCACATGATCTCGGCGGCGTCCTGGTCGACCAGGTAGTCACCACCCTTGACCGTGTCGAAGGTGTGCCACTCCCAGTTGTCCTCCTCGACGTTGGCCAGGGCGGCGCACATGCCGCCCTGGGCCGCGCCGGTGTGGGACCGGGTCGGGTAGAGCTTGGTCAGGACCGCGGTGCGGCTGCGCTGCGTGGACTCGATGGCCGCGCGCATGCCGGCGCCGCCGGCGCCGACGATGACGGTGTCGTACTGGTGAATCTGCATGGGGGGTTAACTCGCCTCTGGCCTCTGCCGATGGTCGATGGTGCTCGCGGCTCAGATGTTGGGGTCGAAGGTGAAGATCACCAGGGTGCCCAGCAGCACGGTGAAGACCGTGGCGGTACCCATGAGTCCCTTGAGCCAGAGCCGGGTCGAGTCCTTCTCGGCGTAGTCGTTGATGACCTGACGCATGCCGTTGGCGCCGTGCAGCATGGCGAGCCAGAGCATCAGGAGGTCCCAGCCCTGCCAGAACGGCGAGGCCCAGCGGCCGGCCACGAAGGCGAAGCCGATCTTGGAGACGCCGCCGTCGAGCACCAGCATGATCAGCAGGTGGCCGAGGATCAGCACGACCAGGACGACACCAGACAGGCGCATGAAGAGCCAGGCCAGCATCTCGAAGTTGGTGCGGGTGCGGCGCGGGGTCTTCGCGGTCCGCTTGCGCGGCGGCTCGATGACGAAGGCGTCGGCCGGGTTACCGGTGCCGAGGCCCTTGCCGGTGTGCGCCTGCTTCGACGGGACGGTGATCGCGTCGGAGATTTCCGTGGACATCAGTCAGCTCACTTCCCGAACCAGGCGATCAGCGTGTGCTGCAGGATGCCGTAGAACGAGCCGGCCATCAGGGCGACCCAGACTCCGACGACGGTCCAGAGCATCTGCTTCTGGTACTTCGGGCCCTTGGACCAGAAGTCCACGGCGACGACGCGCAGGCCGTTGAGCGCGTGGAACAGGATGGCGGCCACCAGGCCGTACTCCATCAGGTTCACGAGCGGAGTCTTGTACGTCTGAATGACGGTGTCGTAGGACTCCGGCGACACTCGCACCAGGGCGGTGTCCAGGACGTGGGCGAACAGGAAGAAGAAGATGAGGACGCCGGTGACTCGATGAGCCACCCAGCTCCACATGCCTTCCCGGCCGCGGTACAGCGTTCCAGCCGGCACGGAAAAACCCTCCGGAAGCGATTGGGGGCTCGGCCGGCTTCGGTGTCGGTCAGCCCGGCCGGGTCGGTCCACCGGCCGCCAGCATCCTATCGACGCCTTGTTGGGAACCGCCTCCGGGGCCCCCCGGTGTGATCAATCAGGCACTTCTGGCCTAGCGGAGCGGGAACCAAGGCCGGTTTGGTCACGTTGGGTGACTGAATGGCTGCGCTACGGTGGCGAACCCCGCCCGTCGACACCCTGCCGAGGCGTCCGTGCCGTTTCGCCCCTCCCGTCCGTCCGCCGCCCCGGCCGTCCTGGTCGGCCTGCTGCTCGCCACGGGCTGCACCACGGTCGGCGGCTCCTCCGGGGACCGGGCCGCGCCCGGTCGGGAGCTGTCCGCGGCCGAGCTGCGGGCCGCGGCCGTGGCCGACGTCGACCTCGGGCCGGGTTACACGGTGACGCTGATGACGCCCGGTCACGGCGACACCGGGACGGGCGCCGGGCGGGAGGCCGCCGACGTCCCGGCCTGTCAGCCGCTGCTGGACGCGGTCGCCCCGGCCGCCTCCACGGGCGCGTCCCCGGCCTCGCCGGCGCCCGGCTCCCCGTACGCGGAGACGGACCTGAGCGTGGCTCGGGCCGCCGACCCCGAGGGCCGGGTGTACGGCGGGCTGCTGGGCTACCGGGCCGGGCGGGCGGCCGCGCGGCAGGCGGAGCTGGAGGAGCTGTTCGGTCCGTGCGCCTCGTTCACGTCGGCGGCCCCGGCGCCACCGGCCGAGAAGCCGGGTCGGAAGGTGGCGATCCGTACCCGGCACCGGCTGAACCGGCAGGACACGCCCACGCCCGAGGGAGCGGACTCGGCGATCGGATTCACCCTCACGAATGAATCGGGTACCGCCGTGCCGGCTCAGCGTGCCGTGCTCGTCCGGGTCGGCGCGACCCTCGCGGTGTTCGCCACCTCCGGGGCCGCCACCGGGCCGGCCGGCGCGCCGGACGAGCGGATCGTCCGGCAGCAGGTGGCCAAACTGCGTGCCGCACAGGCGGGGGACGCACGGGCGGGGGGCGCACAGTCGAAGGAGGATCAGCCGAAGCGCCGGCCCTAGTGCGCCCCGGCTTCGGAGTGGGTGGCGACCAGGTGCTCCAGTCGAGTGAGGGCGATCCGCCGGAGCTCGTCCGCCGCGATCAGCCGCTCCTCGTCCGGGTCGTTGGCCAACCGGGTGCGGATCGAGGAGAGCACGGTGTCGAGCATCTCCTCCGGGGGGACGCCCTCCAGGCAGACCACGAACACGTGGCCGAACCGGGCCTCGTACGCGGCGTGCGCCGCCCGCAGCGCGGTGTGCGCGGCCTGGCTGCCGGGGGCCCGCATGCCGAGCAGCGGCTGCGGCATCCAGCTCTCGTCGGCCAGCGCCTCGGCCAGGTCCGCCGGGCGCAGGTCGTAGGAGGCCTCGCTGGCGGCGGCCAGCAGGGACTCTATGTCGGGGTACGGCCGGTGCGCGGTGAGCCGCAGGGCCCAGCGGTGGCTGCCGCAGCAGGCCAGCAGGGCCTCCTCGGCGGCGCCGGCGTCGGCCTCGTTGAAGCGGTGCAACCCGAGGAGGGTCGGCTCGGTGCTGGCGTCGAGCCGCTGTGGCGGGATGTCGCTGGCCAGCGGGTCCTCCTCGTGAGGGCGGGAAGGTGCCGGTGGAGTGGGGTGGTGGAGCAGGTGAAGTATGGGGGCCGCAGGGGGCGCGCGGCGGCGCTCTGGCAGCGCTTCAACGGTAGTTGAGCCGTCATCAGTTGGGGAGGGCGTGCGCGGAATTCATCCGGACGAGCTATCAAGTTGTGACGTTGACACCTTCGCGTCATCGCCCTCCCCGCTTTCCTCTGTCAGTTCACCGCAGCCGGTTCAGGAGCAGCGGGTCCCCTCGGCCGGCATCGTGCCCTCGGTCAGGTAGGCCTCCATGGCGCGGTCGATGCAGGTGTTGCCCTTGCCGAAGGCGCCGTGGCCTTCGCCCACCCGGGTGAGCAGGGTGGCCTTGGCGAAGCCCTTGGCCAGGGACTCGGCCGCGGCGTACGGGGTGGCCGGGTCGCTGGTGGTGCCGATCACCAGGATCGGCGCGGCACCCTCGGCCCGGATGGTGTGCGGCTTCTCGGGGGACTGGTACGGCCAGCCCTCGCAGGCCGCGTCGGTGAAGTCCTCGGCGGTGACGCCCTTGGTCAGCAGCGGGGCCTTCTCCTGGAGCTCCTTGACCGCGGCCTGGGCGCGTTCGGGCGAGGGGGCCGGGGCGGACCCGTCGGCGCAGCTGATCGCGGTGTGGGCGGAGTCCATCGGGGAGTAGTGGCCGTTCTCGTCGCGCTCCGCGTAGCTGTCCGAGAAGGCGAGCAGGATGTCGCCGCGCTTCATGGTCATCGCCATGCCGAGGCCGACCCGCAGGTACTTCCAGTCCTGGTTCTGGTCGCCGTAGAGGGCCGAGGTGACGCCGTTCCAGGCCAGGTCGCGGCCGACCTTGCGACCGTCCTTGGTGGGCAGCGGGTGGTCGATCAGGCCGTCCAGGAAGTCGGCGGCCTTCTTGGCGGCCTGGTCCTTGTCCTGGCCGAGCGGGCACTCGTCGGCGTGGTTCTCGACGCAGTCGGCGGCGAAGTGCTCGAAGGAGGTCTCGAAGCCGATCCGCTGCTTGACCGCGGAGTCCAGGTCGTCGGCGGCCGGGTCGACCGCGCCGTCCAGGACCAGTCGGCCGGTGTTCTGCGGGAACTCCTCGGCGTAGAGCGAGCCCAGGTAGGTGCCGTACGAGACGCCCAGGTAGTTGAGCTTGCGGTCGCCGACGGCCGCGCGCAGCACGTCCAGGTCACGGGCGGTGTTGCGGGTGCCGACGAAGGGCAGCAGCTTGCCGGACTTGGCCTTGCAGGCGGCGATGTACTCGGTGTTCTGCTTCTCCTCGGCTGCCCGGCGGGCGTCCGGGTCCAGCGGCGAGTCCACCTGGCTCTGGGCGTCGCGCTGCTTGTCGTCCAGGCAGAGGACGGGCGAGCTGCCGCCGGTGCCGCGAGGGTCGAAGCCGATCACGTCGAAGCGGTTGTGCAGGGCGCCGGCGAAGTCCTTGGCGCCGTACTCGACCATCTCGACGCCGGAGCCGCCGGGGCCGCCGGGGTTGACCATCAGCGAGCCGATCCGCTGGTCCTGGTTGCCCGCCGGGTACTTGATCAGCGCGAGGTCGATCGCGTCGGCGGTGGGGTCGGTGTAGTCGAGCGGGACGTGCAGCTTGCCGCACTTCATCGTGGAGACGTCGGCCCGGGCCTCCTCGGCCTTGGGGTCGGCCGGGCAGTCGGACCAGCTGATCTTCTGGCCGTAGAAGGACTTCAGGGCCGGGTCGGCCTCGCCGCTCGGCTTGGAGGCCGCGGCGGCCGACCGGCTCGCGCCGGCGTCGGCGGTGGCGTCGGCGGTGGTGCTGGTGCCGGCGGCTTGGTCCTGGGCCGGCTTCGCGGTGTCGTCGCAGGCGGAGGTGAGCAGCAGGGTGCCTGCCGCCAGCGCGGTCAGCAGGACGCGTGGGCGGGCGGCCCGGAAGGTCTTCATCGCACGTGTGTACCACCCGGTGGTGACGTGTTTGACCTGCACCCCTGCGGGTCCGCCCGCCCGTCCCGGTCAGCCGCGGTGGACCTTGTGGTTGGCGGCCTGTGCCCGGGGGCGGACCACCAGCAGGTCGATGTTCACGTGCGAGGGCCGGGTGACCGTCCAGGCCACGGTGTCCGCGATGTCCTCCGAGGTCAGCGGCTCGGCCACGCCCGCGTACACGGCGGCGGCCTTCTCCTCGTCGCCCCGGAAGCGGGTGACCGCGAAGCCCTCGGACTTCACCATGCCGGGCGCGATCTCGATCACCCGGATCGGCTCCCCGCACAGCTCCAGCCGCAGCGTGGCCGCGATGGTGTGCGCGGCGTGCTTGGCCGCGACGTACCCGCCGCCGCCCTCGTACGCGGCCAGCGCGGCGGTCGAGGAGAGCACCAGCACCGTGCCGTCGCCGGTGGCGCGCAGCGCGGGCAGCAGCGCCTGCGTCATGTGCAGCACGCCGAGCACGTTCACCTCGTACATCGCCCGCCAGTCGGCCGGGTCGCCGTGCTCGACCGTCTCGGCGCCGATCGCGCCGCCGGCGTTGTTCACCAGCACGTCCACCCGGCCGACCTCGGCCGCGAAGGCGTCCACGGCGGCCCGGTCGGTGACGTCCAGCGTGACCGCCCTCGCCGAACCGCCCCGGTCGCCGATCTCCTTGGCCAGTGCCTCGATCCGCTCCGTCCGGCGGGCGGTCAACACCACGTCGAAGCCCTCGGCGGCCAGTCGGCGGGCGGTCGCCGCGCCGATTCCGCTGCTGGCACCGGTGACCACGGCCACCTTCTGCTCGGTCATTGCCACTCCCTGGGGCTCATCGGTCGTTCACCCGATCATCTCAACCGAGTCGGCGCCCCCGCCGCCCGGTCAGGACCTAGATTGCGAGGACCGACCTGTGCCCCGCCGTTCCCGTGGAGGGACCCATGGCAGCCGAGCCGCGCCGCACCGAGTCCGCCCGTCCTTCGGAACCAGCCCGTCTTTCCGAGTCAGGCTTCCCGATCGAGCCCCTGTACGGCCCCGAGGCGCTGGCCGGCTGGGACCCGGACACCCGGTTGGGCCGACCGGGGGAGTACCCGTACACCCGGGGGGTCTACCCGACGATGTACACCGGCCGGCCGTGGACGATGCGCCAGTACGCGGGCTTCGGCACCGCCGCCGAGTCCAACGCCCGCTACCGGCAGCTGATCGCGGGCGGCGGTACCGGCCTCTCGGTGGCCTTCGACCTGCCCACCCAGATGGGCTACGACTCGGACGCGCCGCTCGCCGCCGGGGAGGTCGGCAAGGTGGGCGTGGCGGTGGACAGCGTCGAGGACATGGCGGTGCTCCTCGACGGCATCCCGCTCGGCGAGGTGTCCACCTCGATGACCATCAACGCGCCCGCGGCCCTGCTCCTGCTGCTCTACCAGCTGGTCGGCGAGGCCCAGGGGGTGGCGCCGTCCGCGCTCACCGGCACGGTCCAGAACGACGTGCTGAAGGAGTACATCGCCCGGGGCACCTACATCTTCCCGCCGCAGCCCTCGCTGAGGCTGGCCGCGGACGTGTTCCGGTACTGCCGGGCCGAGGTCCCGCGCTGGAACACCATCTCCATCTCCGGCTACCACATGGCCGAGGCCGGGGCCGACCCGGCGCAGGAGATCGCCTTCACCCTGGCCAACGGCATCGCCTACGTCCGCACCGCGCTCGCCGCCGGGATGGCCGTGGACGACTTCGCGCCCCGCCTCTCCTTCTTCTTCGTGGCCCGCACCACGCTGCTGGAGGAGGTGGCGAAGTTCCGTGCCGCACGCCGGATCTGGGCCGGGATCATGCGCGACGAGTTCGGCGCGAAGGACCCGCGCTCGCGGATGCTGCGCTTCCACACCCAGACCGCCGGGGTGCAGCTCACCGCCCAGCAGCCCGAGGTGAACCTGGTCCGGGTCTCGGTGCAGGCGCTGGCCGCGGTGCTCGGCGGCACCCAGTCGCTGCACACCAACAGCTTCGACGAGGCGATCGCGCTGCCCACCGAGAAGGCCGCCCGGCTGGCCCTGCGCACCCAGCAGGTGCTCGCCCACGAGACCGACGTGACCGCCACCGTCGACCCCTTCGCGGGCTCCTACGCGGTGGAGGCGCTGACCGATCGGGTGGAGGCCGCCGCACTGGCCCTGATGGCCCGGATCGAGGAGCGGGGCGGCGCGGTGGCCGCGATCGAACAGGGCTTCCAGAAGGGCGAGATCGAGCGAACCGCCTACCGCCTCCAGCAGGAGACCGACTCCGGCGAGCGGACGGTGGTCGGCGTGAACCGCTTCCGGCTGGACGAGGAGGAGCCGTACCAGCCGCTGCGGGTGGACCCGGCGATCGAACGGCGGCAGGCCGAGCGGCTGGCCCGGCTGCGGGCCGACCGCTCCTCGACCGCCGTCTCCCGGGCGCTGGACGCGCTGCGCCGCACCGCGGAGGGGCAGGAGAACGTGCTGTACCCGATGAAGGAGGCGCTGGCCGCCCGGGCCACCGTCGGCGAGGTCTGCGACGCGCTGCGCGGGGTGTGGGGGACGTACGCTCCGGTGGAGCGATTCTGAACAGAACAGATCGTCTGAACGGCCGTCAATATCCCGCGCTCGTCAAGTGGACGGTGGCCGTGACCACCGGCCAGGGTGATCGTTGCACAGGACAAGCAACCCGGGGAAGGCGGCTAAAACGAGATGTCATACCCACCTGTCCGGCCGGTATGCGCCCATCCGGGGACTAATTTTCTGGAAGTCGGGCCAAATCCCCCCAACGGGCCTAGTCTTGGGGAGATGAACCGTCCTGAGCCCGCTCAGCCGGGCGCCACCCTCGCCGCCGCACGCCCCGCCGCCGACTTGCGCGCCAGGGTCAGCAGGCTGGAGCCTGAGCTGGTCGCCTTCCGCCGTGATCTGCACCGGCACCCGGAGCTGGGCCGCCAGGAGTTCCGCACCACCAACCTGCTGCGCGACCGGCTGGTGGCGGCGGGCCTGGACCCGCGGGTGCTGCCCGGCGGCACCGGTCTGCTGGTGGACATCGTCCCGGCGGACACCCTCCCGGGCGCCGAGTTCCTGGCCTTCCGCGCCGACATCGACGCGCTGCCGATCGACGACGCCAAGACCGACGTCCCGTACCGCTCGACCGTCCCCGGCCGGGCCCACGCCTGCGGCCACGACGTGCACACCTCGGTGGTGCTCGGCCTCGGCCTGGTGCTGGCCGAGGCCGCCCGCACCGGTGAGCTGCGCCGCCCCGTCCGGCTGGTGTTCCAGCCCGCCGAGGAGGTCATGCCCGGCGGCGCGCTGGACGTCATCAAGGCCGGCGGGATGGAGGGCGTCGGTCGGATCTTCGCGGTGCACTGCGACCCGAAGGTGGAGGTCGGCCGGATCGCCCTGCGCACCGGGGCGATCACCTCGGCCTGCGACCGCCTGGTGCTGCACCTGGACGGGCCCGGCGGCCACACCGCGCGCCCGCACCTGACCACCGACCTGGTGACCTCGATCGCCCGGCTGGCCGCCGACCTCCCCGGCGCGCTGGCCCGCCGGATGGACCCGCGCTGGGGCGTCAGCCTGGTCTGGGGCCGGATCGCCTCCGGCTCCGCGCCCAACGTCATCCCGCAGCACGCCGAACTGGAGGGCACCGTCCGCTGCCTGGAGCTGGACGGCTGGCGCGAGGCGCCGGACCTGCTGCACGAGCTGATCGCCAAGCTCGCCGAGACCTACCGGGCCAAGTGGACGCTGGACTACCACCGCGGGGTGCCGCCGGTGGTCAACGAGGCGGTCTCGGTCGCCCGGCTGGACGCCGCGATGACCGCCCGCTTCGGGAGGGACGGCGCCCAGGTGGTGGAGGGCACCGAACAGAGCCTCGGTGGCGAGGACTTCTCCTGGTACCTGGAGCACGCCCCGGGCGCGCTGGCCCGGCTCGGCGTCCGCGCCCCCGGCGACACCACCGTCCGCGACCTGCACCAGGGCCGCTTCGACGTGGACGAGCGGGCGATCGGCGTCGGTGTGGAACTGTTCGCGGCGCTGGCCCTGGAGGAGGACCGGGACTGACCGTATTCCAGCGGGTGTGGTCGATGAGTGATCGGGTTGTTGAGATCCGGGGTTCCGGAACGGTTCCGTAAACTGGACCGAACCAGTCTCGGATCGCCGCCCGTTTCACGGGAAAGGAGCCTCGGGAGACCCTTCAGACCACGGTTTGATAACAACCCGAACGCTCCGGCAGCCCGTAACCCAACCGTGTTCTACGCGCGTTACGGTGGCGTCCGACCACGCCAAACGGTTGCGTGTCAGAAGGAGAAACTCCCTTGCGCCGTTCAATGAAGCTCGCCGCGGTTGTGCTCTCGGGTTCCCTGGGCATGGCCTCGCTCGCCGCTTGCGGCGCAAAGAGCAACGACAACACCTCCTCCTCCGCGTCCGGTGACGGCTCGCTGAAGGTCGGCATGGCCTACGACATCGGTGGCCGTGGCGACCAGTCGTTCAACGACTCCGCCGCCCGCGGCCTGGACAAGGCCAAGGCCGACCTGGGCGTCTCCGTCACCGAGGCCGAGGCCAAGCAGGGCGAGGCCGAGGCCGACAAGGAGACCCGCCTCAAGAACCTGGTCGACGCCGGCTACAAGACCATCATCGCGGTCGGCTTCGTCTACCAGCCGGCGGTCGACAAGGTCGCCAAGGACAACCCGAACGTCAAGTTCGCGATCATCGACTCGAACGACAAGGACCAGCCGTCCAACGTCACCTCGCTGCTCTTCGCCGAGCAGGAGGGTTCGTACCTCGCCGGTGTCGCCGCCGCGAACAAGTCGAAGAGCCACCACATCGGCTTCATCGGTGGTGTGCAGTCCGAGCTGATCAAGAAGTTCGAGGCCGGTTACAAGGCGGGCGCCAAGTCCGTGGACCCGAACATCCAGATCGAGACCACCTACCTGACCACCCCGCCGGACTTCAGCGGCTTCGCCTCGCCCGACAAGGGCAAGGAGGCCGCGCAGGGCCAGCTCGACAAGGGCGCGGACGTCATCTACTCCGCCGCCGGTTCCTCCGGCGCCGGCTCCATCGAGGCCGTCGCCAACGCGGGCAAGCTCGCGATCGGTGTCGACTCCGACCAGGCCAGCCAGCCGGCCCTGGCGAAGTTCAAGAACAGCATCCTGACCTCGATGGTCAAGAACGTCGACACTGCGGTCTACTCGTACATCGACTCGGTCAAGAAGGGCACGCCGTTCACCGGCATCAAGCTCTTCGACCTGAAGGCCGACGGTGTCTCGCTCGCCACCACCGGTGGCAAGATCGACGACATCCAGGACAAGCTGAAGGCCGCCGCCGACTCCATCAAGAGCGGCGCCACCACCATCCCGACCGCGCCGACCTCCTGAGGTCCGCGCGTCTCGGACGCGACATGCGCTGCCGCCTGCCCGGTGGCGCGATGATCGACACGGTAAACGGGAGGGGCCCGGCAGGGTGCGCTCAACGCGTACCCCCGGGCCCCGTCCCGTCTCCACGTTTCCCCAGTTCCCCCCCCTTGGCCCTCCCAGCGCAACGACGCGCCTCCAGACCACCAGGAGATCGCCATCACCGCATCCGAACCCGTCCCCCTGCGCAAGGACGGCACCCCCAGCGCTGGGACGGCGACACCGGCCGTCGAACTGCGCGGCATCACCAAGCGCTTCCCGGGTGTCGTGGCCAACCACGACATCAACCTCACCGTCCGCACGGGCACCGTGCACGCCCTGATGGGTGAGAACGGCGCCGGCAAGTCGACGCTGATGAAGATCCTCTACGGCATGCAGAAGCCGGACGAGGGCACCATCGCGATCAACGGCGAGCAGTGCGAGTTCAACACCCCGGGCGACGCCATCTCCCGCGGCATCGGCATGGTGCACCAGCACTTCATGCTCGCCGACAACCTCACGGTGCTGGAGAACGTCGTCCTCGGCGGCGAGAAGCTCCACGGCATCGGCGCCAAGGCGAAGGCGAAGATCAAGGAGATCTCCGACCAGTACGGCCTGGGCGTGCGCCCGGACGCCCTGGTCGAGGACCTCGGCGTCGCCGACCGCCAGCGCGTCGAGATCCTCAAGGTGCTGTACCGCGGCGCCAAGATCCTGATCCTCGACGAGCCCACGGCCGTGCTGGTCCCGCAGGAGGTCGACGCGCTGTTCGACAACCTGCGCGAGCTCAAGTCCGAGGGCGTCACCGTCATCTTCATCTCGCACAAGCTGCACGAGGTGCTCGCGGTGGCCGACGCGATCAGCGTCATCCGGCGCGGCACCACGGTCGGCGACGCCGACCCGAAGGCCGTCACGGCCCGTCAGCTCGCCGAGATGATGGTCGGCGCCGAGCTGCCCTCCCCGGAGAGCCGCGAGTCGACCGTCACCACGACCGAGATGCTCAAGGTCGAGGACCTGCGGATCGCCAAGACCGACGCCGAGGGCATCGAGCGCGTCGTCCTGGACGACATCTCGCTGCGCATCCACAAGGGTGAGATCCTCGGCATCGCCGGTGTCGAGGGCAACGGCCAGGCCGAACTGGTCGAGGCCATCATGGGCATGCTGCCGCTGGACGGCGGCACCGTCACCCTGGACGGCAAGGACCTCTCCGGCACCCTCACCCGGGCGCGCCGCGAGGCCGGCATCGGCTACATCCCCGAGGACCGCCACAAGCACGGCCTGCTGCTGGAGGCCCCGCTCTGGGAGAACCGCATCCTCGGCCACGTCACCGAGGAGCCCAACTCCAGCGGCCCGCTGCTCAAGCCGACCGCCGCCCGCGAGGACACCTGGCGGATCGTCGAGCAGTACGACGTCCGCACCCCCGGCATCGAGGTCACCGCGGCCTCGCTCTCCGGCGGCAACCAGCAGAAGCTGATCATCGGCCGCGAGATGAGCCACCAGCCGAAGCTGCTGATCGCCGCGCACCCGACCCGCGGTGTGGACATCGGCGCGCAGGCCCAGATCTGGGAGCACATCCGGACCGCGCAGCGCGAGGGCCTGGCCGTCCTGCTGATCTCCGCCGACCTGGACGAGCTGATCGGCCTCTCGGACACCATCCGGGTCATCTACCGCGGCCGCCTGGTCGCCGACGCCGACCCGGCGACCGTCACCGCCGAGGACCTCGGCACCGCGATGACCGGTGCCGCGGCAGGCCACATCGAGTCCGAGTCGGAGGCCGTCGCCGAGGCGCAGGCCGTCGCGGCCGAGGGCACCGAGGCCGAGGGCGAGCACCCGCACACCGACACCGCCGACGACCCGCAGGCGGGGGAGTAACCCATGACCAGTCCCAACCCCGTCGCCAAGCGCAGCCTGGCGCAGCGGATCAGCGGTGAGCGGATCGTGCTCGCACTGGCGGCGCCGGTGCTCGCTGTCGCCCTCTCCGTCGCGATCTGCTCCGTCCTGCTGGCGACCTCGGGCAAGAACCCGTTCGACGCGTGGAACGTGATGATCACGTACGCCACCAAGTCGGACGGTCAGGTGGCGATCCTCAACCGGACCACCACCTACTACCTGGCCGCCGCGGCCGCCGCGTTCGGGTTCCGGATGAACCTGTTCAACATCGGCGTCGAGGGCCAGTACAAGGTCGCGGCGCTGTTCGCCGCCTTCGTCGGCGCCCAGCTCGACCTGCCGTCGTTCATCCAGATCCCGCTGCTGCTGATCACCGCCATGCTGGTCGGTGGCCTGTACGCGAGCATCGCCGGTCTGCTGAAGGTCTACCGCGGCGTCAGCGAGGTCATCTCGACCATCATGCTGAACTCGATCGCGCTCGCGATCATCGGTGTGCTGCTCGTCCCGGGCGTCTTCGCGCCCAAGGTCAGCGGCACCACCAACTCGATCCAGACCGACCCGGTCTCGCAGTCCAGCCACTTCTTCTCGATCGAGACGCCCGGCGGCACCCTCTGGGGCTTCATCTTCGTCGCCGCCCTGGTCGGTGTGGTCTTCCAGTTCGTGCTGACCCGCACCCGCTTCGGCTTCGACCTGCGCGCCACCGGCCGTTCCGAGTCCGCTGCGACAGCGTCCGGCGTGAACGTCAAGAAGATGGTGATCATCTCGATGGCGGTCTCCGGTGCGATCGCCGGTCTGATCGGCATGCCCGAGCTGCTGCAGAACTCCTTCTACTACGGGCAGACCTTCCAGCAGAACCTGGGCTTCCTCGGAATCTCGATCGCCCTGCTGGGCCGCAACAGCCCGATCGGCATGGCCTTCGCGGCCCTGCTGTTCGCCTTCCTGGACGCCACCGGCGCCCAGCTGCCGCTCAAGGGCGGCTTCCCGTCCGAGATCGTCTCGGTCATGCAGGGCACCATCGTGATCTGCGTCGTCGTCGCGTACGAGCTGGTGCGCCGCTACGGCCTGAAGCGCCAGCAGAAGCGGGTCGGTGCCCAGCTCGCCGCCCAGGCCGCGGCCACTGAGAAGAAGGAGGTGTCCGCGTGAGCACGGCGACTGCTGCTCGTCCGAAGGCGCCGGGCGCGCCCGCGAAGAAGCGCAAGCTGTCCTGGCCGGTGGTCCTGCTCCTGATCGCGGGTGCCCTGGTCCTCATCTCCGCCGTGGGCATGGCCACCGGCAACCACTCGCTGACCTCCTCCGGTCAGATCGCCGCCGCGCTCAGCGCCGCCGTGCCGATCGGCATGGCCGGTCTGGGCGGTCTCTGGTCCGAGCGGGCCGGCGTGGTCAACATCGGCCTCGAAGGCATGATGGTCGCCGGTACGTTCTGCGGCGCCTGGGCGGGCTACCTGGTCAACCCGTGGGTCGGTCTGCTGGCCGGCATGCTCGGTGGTGCGCTCGGTGGTCTGCTGCACGCGATCATCACCGTCACCTTCGGTGTCGACCACATCGTGTCCGGTGTCGGCATCAACCTGCTGATCCCCGGCATCTGCGCGTACGTCAACCGGATCTACTACAAGGACTACATCTCGGCGGGCGCCGGGCAGAACCAGTCCCCGCCGGCGGACCCGCTGCCGTACATCACCGTCCCGGGCCTGTCCTCGGGCCTGAAGAGCATCGAGAACCACCACTGGTTCCTCGTCTCGGACGCGGCCGGCGTGCTCGGCGGTCTGGTCACCAACCTCTCGGTGGTCGTGGTGCTGGCCGCCGCGCTGATCGTGGCCAGCTACTTCCTGCTCTGGCGCACGGTGTTCGGTCTGCGGCTGCGCTCCTGCGGTGAGAACCCGACCGCGGCCGAGTCGCTGGGCGTCAACGTCTACAAGTACAAGTACATGGCGGTCATCGCCTCCGGCGCCTTCGCGGGCCTCGGCGGTGCGTACCTCTCGCTGGTCGCCGCGCACTTCTACAAGGACGGCCAGACGCTGGGCCGGGGCTTCATCGGCCTCGCGGCGATGATCTTCGGCAACTGGATGCCCGGCGGTCTCGCCATGGGTGCCGGCCTGTTCGGCTTCACCGACAGCCTCCAGCTGCGCGACCCGGAGTCGGTCCACGTGCTGATCCTGATCGTCTCGATCGCGATGGCGCTGCTCGCCCTGTGGCAGCTGTACCGTCGCAAGTACACCGCGACGGTGATCTCCTTCGTGGTGGCCGGCGGTCTCGCCGCCTGGTACGCGCTGACCGATGAGGTGCAGCGTCCGCTGATCGTCGCCACGCCGTACGTGATCACCCTGGTGGTGCTCTCGCTGGCCTCGCAACGGCTGCGGATGCCCAAGGCCGACGGCCAGATCTACCGCAAGGGCCAGGGCAAGTGACCGCCCCCGCGATCGACTGGGAGCGGCTGCGCGCGGCGGCGCGCGAGGCGATGGGCCACGCGTACGCCCCGTACAGCAAGTTCCCGGTCGGCGCGGCCGCGCTGGTCGACGACGGCCGGCTGGTCAGCGGCTGCAACGTGGAGAACGCTTCGTACGGGCTCGGGCTGTGCGCCGAGTGCGGGCTGGTGTCCGCGCTGCACGCCTCCGGCGGCGGCCGGCTGGTCGCCTTCACCTGCGTCGACGGCGCGGGCGAGCTGCTGATGCCGTGCGGGCGCTGCCGCCAGCTGCTGTACGAGCACGGCGGTCCCGAGCTGCTGATCGACCTGGCCTCCGGCGTGAAGCCGATGAGCGAGGTTCTGCCCGACGCGTTCGGGCCGGAGCGGCTCTAGCATCTGCAATTGTTACGCGCGTAGAGTGTCGCGAGTGGGCCGTAACCCGGTCATCTCGCGACACTCTTCGCTTTTGACGCTTTTGAAACCCCACTGCATTTGAGAACCCCACTGGGAGCACGCATGGACGCCATCTCCGTCATCCGGACCAAGCGCGACCGCGGAGAGCTGAGCGACGCTCAGATCGACTGGGTCATCGACGCCTACACCCGCGGCGAGGTCGCCGACGAGCAGATGTCCGCGCTGGCCATGGCGATCCTGTTGAACGGCATGAAGCCGCGCGAGATCAGCCGCTGGACCGACGCCATGATCCGCTCGGGCGTCCGGATGGACTTCTCCTCGCTGCCGCTGCCCACCAGCGACAAGCACTCCACCGGCGGTGTCGGCGACAAGATCACCCTCCCGCTCGCCCCGCTGGTCGCCGCCTGCGGCGCGGCCGTCCCGCAGCTGTCCGGCCGCGGCCTCGGCCACACCGGCGGCACCCTGGACAAGCTGGAGTCCATCCCCGGCTGGCGCGCCCTGCTCTCCAACGACGAGATGATGGACGTGCTGCGCGACGCGGGCGCGGTCATCTGCGCGGCCGGCGACGGCCTCGCGCCCGCGGACAAGAAGCTGTACGCGCTGCGCGACGTCACCGGCACCGTCGAGGCCATCCCGCTGATCGCCTCCTCGATCATGTCCAAGAAGATCGCCGAGGGCACCGGCGCGCTGGTCCTGGACGTCAAGGTCGGCTCCGGCGCCTTCATGAAGAACCTGGACGACGCCCGCGAACTCGCCCGCACCATGGTCGGCCTGGGCACCACCGCCGGGGTCAACACCGTCGCCCTGCTCACCGACATGTCCACCCCGCTCGGCCTCACCGCGGGCAACGCCCTGGAGGTCCGCGAGTCCGTCGAGGTCCTGGCGGGCGGCGGCCCGGCCGACGTCGTCGAGCTCACCCTCGCGCTCGCCCGCGAGATGCTCGCCGCGGCCGGCGTGCACGGCAAGGACCCGGCCGACGCCCTGCGCGACGGCTCCGCGATGGACCACTGGCGCCGCATGATCGCCGCCCAGGGCGGCGACGTCGACGCCCCGCTCCCGGTCGCCCGCGAGCAGCACGTCATCCCCGCCCCCGCCTCCGGCGTCCTCACCACGCTGGACGCCTACGCCGTCGGCGTCTGCGCCTGGCGCCTGGGCGCCGGCCGCGCCCGCAAGGAGGACCCGGTCCAGGCCGGCGCCGGCGTCGAGATGCACGCCAAGCCCGGCGACACCGTCGTGGCCGGCCAGCCCCTGCTGACCCTCCACACCGACACCCCGGAGCGCTACGACTACGCCATCGAGGCGCTGGCGGGCGGCATCGAGGTCGCCCCGGCGGGCACGGCGTTCACCCCGAACCCGATCGTCCTCGACCGCATCGCCTGAGGACGGAACCGATCGGGCCGCCGCCGGTACGTACCGGCGGCGGCCCGACGCGTGTGGTCTCGGTCAGGGCCGGCTGAAGATCTCGTGGGTGCAGATTCGGCGCCAGACGATGTGCTGCCCGCCGTCCTGGACGGTCGTTCCGTAGTGGAAGGTGGCCCGGCCGTCCGGCGCCCAGGTCATCTCCCAGATGTCCGGGTGGCCCTGCATCTTCTTCACCCGAAGGCCCCGGCGGAAGCCCTGTCCGGCCCGGAGATCGGCGACGAACTGGGCGACAGCGATGAGGAACGCGGCTTTCTGTGCTGCGGTCAGGCCCTTCCAGTCGCGTAGGAAGTGAGCCAGTGACTCATACGTCGGCACGGCGCTTGATCTCCCCCAGGTCCAGCCCGGCCTCGTCGGCGAGCGACTTCAGGAACTCCTCGCCATCCTGGAAGATTTCGCCGCGCTCGCCTGCGGCGACGGCCTCGTCGACTTCCTGTTCCTTCTCCTGCCAGGCGCTGCTCCAGAACCATGCCTGGTCGTCGGGGATGACGGATGCGGGGGTGAGCACGATCCGGCCGTCCTCCACCGCGATCACCAGGTGGTCGCCCTCCTGGAGGTCCAGTTGCTCTCTTATCTCCTGCGGGATGGTGACCACGCCCTTCTTCCGCACGGGCGTGGACACCAGGTGGGGGCGATGGCGGCGCTTGAGGTCTGCCATGAGGAGAATCTACCTAGCGGAAAGTCTGCCCGGCCGTTTCTCGTGCCGGGCCGAGTGCGCCTGGTGGGTGGCGTAGAGGGTGACGGTGGCGGCGAGGGCCATGGCGGTGAGGCCGACGGTGGCGGCGCCGGGCCAGCCGGTGGCGTGGTAGGCGTCGGCGCCGAGGGTGCCGCCGAGGCTGTTGCCGAGGTAGTAGGCGATCAGGTAGAGGGCGGAGGCCTGGGCGCGGCCCTCGGTGGCGGTGCGGCCGACGGCGGAGGAGGCGGTGGCGTGGCCGGCGAAGAAGCCGGCGGTGATCAGGACCAGGCCGAGCAGCGCGCAGAGCAGCGAGTCGGCGAGCGAGAGCAGCAGGCCGGCGGCGGTGACGCCGACGGAGACGTAGAGGGCGCAGCGGCGGCCGAGGCGGCGGGAGAGGCGGCCGGCCGCGGCGGAGGTGCCGGTGCCGACCAGGTAGACCACGAAGATCGAGGCGGCGGCCGACTCCGGGAGGTGGAACGGCGCGGAGATCAGCCGGTAGCCGACGGTGTTGTAGACCGCGCCGAACACGGCCATGAACAGCATTCCGAGCGCGTACAGCCGTACCAGCAGCGGGTTGCGCAGGTGCCGCCCGACCGTCCGGGCGAGCGCGCGGGCGTCCACCGGGGCCGGGGTGAAGTGCCGGGCGGCGGGGATCAGCAGCCGGAAGGCGAGCGCGGCCAGCAGTGCGAGGACGGCGGAGGCGGCCAGGCCCCAGCGCCAGCCGAGGGCGGCGGCGGTCCAGCCGGAGAGCAGTCGGCCGCCCATGCCGCCGATGCTGTTGCCGGCCACGTACAGGCCCATCGCGGAGGCCAGCGCGCTGGGGTGGACCTCCTCGGCGAGGTAGGCCATCGCGGTGGCGGGCAGTCCGGCGAGGGCGGCGCCCTGCAGGACGCGCAGCGCGACGAGGGTGGTGAGGTCGGGCGCGAAGGGCAGGGCGACGGCGAGGGCGGTGGCGGCGAGGGTGGAGGCCGTCATCACCGCGGTGCGGCCGTACTTGTCGGACAGCGCGCTGGCCGGGAGCAGCCCGAGGGCGAGGCCGAGGGTGGCGGCGGAGGCCGTCCAACTGGCCTGGCCGGGGGTGAGGTCGAGGTCGGCCGAGAGGATCGGCAGCAGGCCCTGGGTGGAGTAGAGCAGGACGAAGGTCGCGATCCCGGCGGCGAACAGGGCGAGGTTGGCGCGGCGGAAGTCGCGCTGGCCGGGGCGGTGGCGGTCGTCCGGGGCGGGGGCGGTGGGGGCGGCGGCGCGGGCATCCGGGGCGGTCGCGGATGCCCTGGTATCGGAGGGCTGCATGCCGTCGACCGTAGGCCTGGCGCGGTTGATGCGTCCAATGCATGAAGAGTGGATGATCGATGCACTGGCGTATGAGTCGAGGTGGTGTCGGGATGGCGGTGCCGGATGTGTCGGACGGTACGGAGCAGCGGTACCGGTCGGCCGAGTTGGGGCCGGACGAGCCGGCCGTCCTGCTGGCGCCCCGGCTGGCGCAGTTCGCCGCGGTGGCCCGGCTGGAGCACGTGACGCAGGCGGCGGCGCTGCTCGGGGTTCCGCAGCCGACGCTGTCGCGCGCGGTGGCCCGGCTGGAGGAGGAGCTGGGGGTGGACCTGCTGGCCCGTCAGGGCCGGACGGTCCGGCTGACCAGGGCGGGCCGGCTGCTGCTGGCCTCGGTGGAACGGGCGCTGGCGGAGGTGGAGCGCGGTGCGGAGGCGGCCCGGGCGGAAGCGGATCCGGCGGTGGGGCGGGTGGCCTTCGGCTTCCTCCACACGATGGGGCCGGACGCCGTCCCGGCGCTGCTGCGCGGCTTCCGGGCGGCGCATCCGCAGGTGCGCTTCCAGCTGGTGCAGGACTACGGCATGGCGATGCTGGAGCGGCTGCGGGCGGGGGAGTTGGACCTGTGCCTGGTCGCGCCGCTGCCGGACGACCCGGCCTTCACCGCCCGGCCGCTGGACGAGCAGCGGCTGCACCTGGCCGTCCCGGCCGACCACCGGCTGGCCGGCCGACGGCGGATCCGGCTGGCGGAGGTGGCCGAGGAGCCGTTCGTCGGGCTGGAGCAGGGGTACGGGCTGCGCATGATCACGGACGGCTTCTGCGCGCAGGCCGGGTTCGTGCCCCGGCTGGCCTTCGAGGGCGAGGAGACCGAGACGCTGCGCGGGCTGGTGGCGGCCGGGCTGGGGGTGGCGCTGCTGCCGCCGGCGCTGGTGCCGCGGCCCGGCGTGGTGGAGCTGGAGGTGACCGCGCCGCGGACCCGGCGGGCGATCGGCCTGGCCTGGGCGGCGGGGCGGCCGCTGACCCCGCCGGTGGCGGCGTTCCGGGACTTCGTGCTGTCCCGGCGGGGGCGGCTGCTGCACCACGACTGATTTGGCGGATCGTATGGACCAGTCGGTGGAATTTCGGGTGGAGTTTGGACCATTCGGTACTGTCCCCGGTGGTGGGTCTACGCGCGTAGGGGCTATATTTCCGCAATGGAGAAGCAGATCCCCGTCACCACCGCGGGCACCGGCCCGCGCATCCCCACCCCCGACCAGATCCGCCGCGCGCCGAAGGTCCTGCTGCACGACCACCTGGACGGCGGGCTGCGCCCGGAGACCGTCGTCGAGCTGGCCGCCGCGACCGGCTACGAAGGCCTCCCGACCACCGACGTCAAGGAGCTCGGCGAGTGGTTCCGCGAGGCCGCCGACTCCGGCTCGCTGGTCCGCTACCTGGAGACCTTCGCGCACACCTGCGCCGTCATGCAGACCCGTGACGCCCTGATCAAGGTCGCCGCCGACTGTGCCGAGGACCTGGCCGCCGACGGTGTCGTGTACGCCGAGGTCCGCTACGCCCCCGAGCAGCACCTGGAGGGCGGTCTGAGCCTGGACGAGGTCGTCGAGGCCGTCCAGGAGGGCTTCCGCCTCGGCGAGGCCAACGCCCGTGCGGCAGGCAACCGGATCCGCATCGGCACCCTGATCACCGCGATGCGGCACGCCGCCCGTTCGCAGGAGATCGCCGAGCTGGCCAACCGCCACCGGGACCAGGGCGTCGTCGGCTTCGACATCGCGGGCGCCGAGGCCGGCTACCCCCCCACCCGCCACCAGGCCGCCTTCGACTACCTCAAGGGCGAGAACAACCACTTCACCATCCACGCGGGCGAGGCCTTCGGCCTGCCGTCGATCTGGGAGGCCCTGCAGTGCTGCGGCGCCGACCGGCTCGGCCACGGCGTGCGGATCGTCGACGACATCACGGTGAACGAGGACGGCAGCGTCGAGCTCGGCCGGCTGGCCGCGTACGTGCGCGACAAGCGCATCCCGCTGGAGATGTGCCCGACCTCCAACCTCCAGACGGCGGCCGCCGCTTCGTACGCCGAGCACCCGATCGGGCTGCTCAGCCGGCTGAAGTTCCGGGTCACCGTGAACACCGACAACCGGCTGATGAGCGGCACCAGCATGAGCCAGGAGTTCGGCCACCTGGTGGACGCCTTCGGCTACACGCTGGGCGACATGGAGTGGTTCACGGTGAACGCGATGAAGTCCGCGTTCCTGCCCTTCGACGAGCGGCTGGCGATGATCAACGACGTGATCAAGCCGGGCTACGCCGAGCTCAAGGCGGAGTGGCTGTTCAGCGCGGGTGCCGTCGCCAACTGAGCCGGCGCCCCGTCCTGCGTCGGATGAACGCGGCTTCCCCGTAGGGAAGTTGGCGTTCATCCGACTACTCACTCGGGTGAGTGAACGCCCTTTGGTTCTCGCGCGACCCTCTCACTACGGTGTGCCAGTCATTGCTAACAGGCCGTGGCGGCGGTCGCCCGTCCGCCGATCCCGTGCGCGATGTCGGCCACCGACGACGATCCAAGGGGAACGAACCATGAAGCAGGCTCTCAAGGCCGCCGGTACCGCGGCGCTCGGCATCGCGATCGCGGCGGTCGGCGCCGGCACGGCCTCCGCGGCCGCCGGCCAGGCGGCCGGCGGCCTCGGGCTGCCCACCGGCGCGGTGACGAACCCCGCGGTGACCGGTGCGGTCGCCGACACCGCCGCCAAGCTGCCCGGCGGCGACAAGGTCGCGGGCACGCTCGGCACCCTGGCCCGGACCGTCGGTCAGGCCGCGCCCGCCGCCGAGGCCGCCCCGGTCGCCGGTATCGCCCAGCAGCGCGGCGCCCTCCCGGGCGTCCCCGGCCTGGACAAGACCCCGGTCGGCGGGCTGGCCAACGCCCTGCCGGGCCTGCCGCTGGGCTGATCCGCCCAGCCCGTACGACGACGGGCCGCCCACCCCCGGAGACCCCGGGAGCGGGCGGCCCGTCGTCGTGCCCGCCCGTACGGCGTCACGGCTCCTGGGGGAGCAGCACCCACAGGGCGAGGTAGATCAGGAACTGCGGGCCGGGGAGCAGGCAGGAGAGCAGGAAGATCAGTCGGACGGTCCACGGGGTCAGGCCGAAGCGCTCGGCGATCCCGGCGCAGACGCCGGCGATGACGCGGTTGTGGCGGGGACGGGCGAGGCGGGCGCTCATGCGCCCACCTCGCTGCGCTCGGCGAGGGCATTCGCCCACGCGCACTTTTTGATGATTCGCTCGCTTCGCTCACTCATGCGAACTCCTTGGCGGCGGCGACCCGGTCCGGCTGGTCCGGCGGGCGTACTTCCATGCTCGGCGTCCGCCGGCCCGAAAACCTCCGCCCACCAGGCGATTCGCCACCCCGACGAGTCACCGGGGAGGCGTAGCCCGGAGTCGGGGTCCGCCTCAGGGATACCCCGGAGGCCGATGGGCCGAAAGTCCGTCCGGCCCGGGGCGCGGGTGTGGAAAACCCGTTCGCGAACCTGTACGGCCGGGGGGATATGATTCCGCGGTCGCTGGTGGTGGGGGGCAATTTCGGCGGCGCCTGCACGGCCTCAAGCGACCCCTCACGCCTGCGATTTCGCACTCTCTCGGGTTTCGCCCGATTCCTCCATGAGGTTCCATTGCGCAGTCAGTCCCGCAGATTCCTCGCCGCAGCCGCCACCACCGCCCTGGTCTCCGGTCTCGCCCTGACCTCGGCCCCGGCCGCCGTCGCGACCCCGACGACCGAGCCCACCGCGCCCGCCGCCGTCGCGACCCCGACGACCGAGCCCACCACCCCGGCCGCCACCCCGACCACCACCGCCCCCACCCTGGCGCCGCACGGCTGGGCCTCGCCCGTCGTGATCACCACCAGCGGCTTCCCGACCACGGTGACGGCGGGCAGCGCGGTCGAGTTCACCTCGACCCTCAAGAACACCGCCGACCACCAACTGGACGCGATGACCGGCTTCGGCGTCTCGTCCGCCGCCACCGGCCTCAGGCAGAGCCAGCTCAAGCTGGAGTACCAGCGCCCCGGCAGCACCCAGTGGCAGGACGCCAAGGCCAACAACGGCGACCTCGGCGGATTCTGGGAGCTGGACCAGTTCGCCACCGCGCTGCACCTGGCGGCCGGCGCCGAGGCCACCTACCGGCTGCGGCTGACCTTCGCCGCCGACGCCACCCCCGGCCAGGCCGCCGCCGCCCTCGACGCGATGGTCTCGGACCCGACCCTGCCCACGGAGCAGCGCGTCACCCAGGCCTCCGGTGGCACCCCGAACTTCACGATCGTCAGCAGCTCCCCGAACACTCCCGTCCCCGTCGGGCTCCCGGACGTGAAGGTCCAGGGCGTGCCCGCCTCCTTCACCGCCGGAGGCGAGGCCAAGCCGTTCAAGGTGGTCTACGGCAACCACACCGGCAAGGACCTCCGGATCGTCCCGACGATCGTGTTCCAGGGCGAGGGCATGCTCCGCGCGGACATGGTGAAGATCGAATTCCAGACCCGGGCGGGCGACTGGATCGGCGGCACGCCGGAATGGCACGACCTCCCCGACAGCCAGCTGGGCGTGCGGCTGCTCAGCGGCTCCGAGGACGCCGACGTCATCGCGCTGCCGAACGGCGAGACCCGTACGGTCAACCTGCGCCTCGCCTGGACCAAGGGTGCTCCGGCGGCGGCCGAGTCGGTGTTCGCCAACGGATGGAGCCTGGCCGGCCCGGGCGGGCACGACTCCGCCGCCACCAGCCCGAAGGTCGCCTTCCGGATCGAGGCCGCCGCGGGCTCCACCGGCATCCCGGCCCCGACCTCCCCGGCCACCGACGCGGCGCCGACCACCCCGGCCGCCACCGCCGACCCGTCCGCTGCCCCGGCCGCCCTGGTCACCACCGCTGCGCCGAACCCGGCGGCAGGCTCCGCGCAGGCCGCCGCGGCCCCGGCCGCCGCGACCAGCCCTCGGCTGGCCTCCACCGGCGGCGACTCCTCCTCCGCCCCGATGGCGATCACCGGCGCGATGGCGATCGCCCTCGGCCTCGGCACCCTGGTCGTCGCGCGCCGCCGCAAGGGCGCGCAGGGCGCGGGGAAGTGACCTGATACGGCCGAAGGCCCGTCCGTCCCCGCTCTCGCAGCGGGGACGGACGGGCCTTCGGCCCTCGTACGGAGGGGTCAGCCGGCCGGGTGCTGCGGCGGCTGCGGCTGGGCGTACGGGTTGTCCGCCACCGGCTGCGGCGGGACACCCGGCTGGTACGGCGCGGCGGGCGCGGCACCCTGCGGCGGGACGGGCTGGCCCGGCTGCGGGGCGTTCGGGTTGAACGGAGCCTGCTGCGCGTTGGGGTTGTACGGCGCGTTCGGGTTGTACGGCGCGTTGGGGTACGCCCCGACGGGTGGGGCCGCCTGCCGGTTCTTCGCGTTGCTGCGCTCGACGATCGCCTTCACCGAGGCGACGATCATCAGCACCGGCAGGATGAACGCCTTGAAGAAGATGTAGTACTCGCCGCCCTTGAAGACGAACGCGAGGTAGTAGGCGTAGCCCAGGAACCCGAGGCCGAAGAGCACGTTGAGGATCCGCAGGCCGGCCTTCATGCCGCCGCCGACGGCGCCGAGGACCAGCATGATGGCGCCGCTGAGCGCCAGCAGGACGACGTACCAGGAGAACAGCGGTTCGGCGCTGAAGTCGAGATTGTTCAAGGGGGGTTTCCTGTGGGAGGAAGAAAAACGGCGGGAACCGTTCGGGGACGAGAGCGCACAGTACTGGAGGCGGCCGACATCCGTCGTCGCCTTTTCATCACGGTGTCGTTGCGCCGCGCCGGAACGGCAATTGACGAGGTGGGAAATGACTGACTATGAGGTGCTGCGGGTCTTTTGCGGACCCGACGGACGGCACGGCAACGAACTCGGGGTGGTGCGCGACGGCGCCGCCGTGCCGGAGCGGACGGAGCGGCAGGTCTTCGCCCGCGAACTCGGCTTCAGCGAGACGGTGTTCGTCGACGACCCGGAGCGCGGGGAGATCGACATCTACACCCCGACGCTGCGGCTGCCCTTCGCCGGTCACCCCTGTGTCGGCACCGCCTGGCTGCTCGGCGTGGACCGACTGGTCACCCCCGCCGGGGTGGTGGCCGTCCGGCACGACGGCGGGCTGACCCGGATCGAGGCCCGGCCGGAGTGGGCCCCGGGGCGCACCCTGCGGCAGTACGGCTCGGCGGCCGAGGTGGACGCGCTCCGGGTGCCGCCGCCGGGGGAGTGGATCTACGCCTGGGCCTGGCAGGACGAGGCGGCCGGTACGGTCCGGGCGCGGGCCTTCCCCGGCCGGGGCGACGGGATCGACGAGGACGAGGCGACCGGGGCGGCCGCCCTGCTGCTGACCGCCCGGCTCGGGCGGGCGCTGACCATCACCCAGGGGCTGGGCTCGCAGCTGCTGACCGGGCCGCGCCCGGGTGGGCTGATCGAGGTCGGCGGCCGGGTGATGAGGGCGCAGGCTCAGCCCGCCGGCGGCGTCGGCTCCGCGTAGGCGCGCGGACGGGGCGCGGGCGCGACCGCCACCGCCGGGGCGACGGTGGCGGTCACCGGCGGGCCGGCCAGGACGGCGACCCGCGGTGTCCGCGGCTCGGGCCGGCGGTCCCGCAGCAGGTGGCGCAGGCCGGGGACGAGGGCGAGGTGGGCGATCACCACGCCGATCACGGCGAACAGTATGTGGTCCACGTTGAGGACGTGCCCGGGCGTCCAGGAGGAGAGGAACTCCAGGCCGGTCGCCAGCAGGGCGGAGACGCCGGTGGTGCGAAGGAAGGAGGGCAGCCAGGGGGCCCGGATCCGGCCGCCGGCCAGCGGGAGCAGGACGCCGAGCGGGGCGAGCAGCAGGAACTCGCCGACCACCTGCCAGGTGGTGGAGGAGCGGAGCGAGGCGAGCGGCGTCAGGTTGGCGTCGTACACCCAGGCCACCGGCAGGGGTCTGAGCACCAGCCAGAGCGCCAGCGTCAGGTGGAGGGCCAGGCCCGCCAGCCCGGCCAGCCGGAGGGGACGGTGGATGACCGCCGCCGGCCTCGTCTCGGTCCGCGCGCCGGAACGCTCGTCGCGTGTCCTGGTGCCATCTCGCTGCACGGGGGGAAGGACGTGCCCCGGTGGTGCGACGGTTCCACTCCGGGCGCGAACATTCCCGGACACGCCCCTTCGCGCGGCCTCCTCACTTGCAGGGGGAGGCCGTCGGCACCGCGCTGAACACGTTGTCCGGCGGCGGCGAGCCCGGCGTCACCGGGGTGGGCGAGGGGCTCGGGCTGGCGCTCGCTTTGGCGGCCGTGCCGCGGGCCGGGGTCGCGGCGGTCGCCGGGCCGGACGGGGTGGCCAGGGCGGTCGGTATGTGCGGGGTGGTCGGGCAGGCGGTCCTGCTGGCGGGCGCGCCGGCGTCGACCGGGACGGCGGTCGGCCGGATGCCGCAGCCGGAGGCCAGCGCGAGCAGGAGCAGCAAGCCGGCGGTGCGGTGCACGGTGGTGCGGGTGGGGGAGGTCACGTGGCGTCCTTGTGCTCGGCGGCGTCGCCGACGGGGCCGTCCTCAGCCCCGCCGGCGGACGGCGGAGGCGGCGGAGTCAGCGGCAGCGTCAGGGTGAACACCGCGCCGACCTCCCCGTTCGCCGCGGTGATCGTCCCCCCGTGGATCTGGGCGTTGGCCATCGCGATGGACAGCCCCAGGCCGCTGCCCTCGGAGCGGGCCCGCCCGCGGTCGGCCTTGTAGAAGCGGTCGAAGACGTGCGGCAGCACGTCCTCCGGGATGCCGGGGCCGCTGTCGGAGACCTCGATCACGACCGAGTCGTCGGTCTGCCGGACCTTGACCCGCACCGGCGAGCCGCCGTGCTTGAGCGCATTGCCGATCAGGTTGGCGAAGACCACGTCCAGTCGGCGCGGGTCGACCACGGCCAGGATGCCGCGCGGGGCGTCCAGTTCGACCGCGTCGTACCAGGCCCGGCCGTCGATGCAGGACATGATCAGGTCGGCGACGTCCACCTCGTCGGCGACCAGCTTGGCGGTGCCGGCGTCGAAGCGGGTCACCTCCATCAGGTTCTCCACCAGGTCGGACAGCCGGCGGGTCTCGCTCACCACGAGCCGTACGGCCGGCTCGATCATCGGGTCCAGCGACTCGGCCTCGTCCTCCAGGATGTCCGTCACCGCGGTCATCGCGGTCAGCGGGGTGCGCAGTTCGTGCGACATGTCGGCGACGAACCGCCGGCTCTGCGCCTCGCGTGCGCTCAGCTCCTCGACCTGCTCGTGCAGCGACTCCGCGGCCCGGTTGAACGTCCGCGCCAGGTCGGCGAGTTCGTCCGAGCCCTCGACCTCCAGCCGGGTGTCCAGGTGTCCCTGGCCGAGCCGTCGGGCGGCCTCGCCGAGCCGCTTGACCGGCCGCAGCACGGTCGCCGAGGCGGCCTGGGCGAGCAGCGCCGAGCCGATCAGCGCGAGCAGTGTCGCGATGGCCAGCGACCAGCCCAGCGTGTTGAGATCGGCCCGCTCGTTCTCCAGCGACTTGAACACGTAGGCCGTCGGCCCGTTCGGCACCACCTTGGTGCCGCCGATCACGAACGGGTGGCCCTCCAGGTTCTGCCGCTGCCAGTACAGGTGGTACGGGTACGGGTTGCTCTCGCTGACCTCGCGCGGCTTGGCGACGGTGGACTGCAGCGCCGCCGGCACGTCGGCCAGCGTGTAGTGCTGCGGGTCCGAGGACGCCGGGCACTCCGGGTGCGCCGGGTCGACCACCACCACGTCGTAACTCAGGCCGGAGCTGGCCACGTTGGAGGCCAGCGTGGCGAGCTCCGGGCAGCTGGCGTTCAGCGGCAGGTCGGAGACGTTGCGGCTGAGCGAGACCCGGAAGTCGTTCAGCGCGGTGTCCTGGGCGCGCTTGAGCACCGCGTCGCGGTTCAACCAGTACGCGATGCCGGAGGCCGAGACGGCGGCGAGCAGCGCGACCGCCGCGAACACCGCGATCAGCCGCACCCGCAGGGAGCGCAGCTTCCGCCACCGGCCCGCGGAGAACCGTCGGGCAGTCTGCTGATGTTCAGTCACGAGAGCCTGTCGTCGTACGGGAGTTCAGATGCCTGGGATGAGCGGTCAGACCGTCGGCGGGTCCAGTCGGTAGCCGACGCCACGCACGGTGCGGATCAGCGTCGGCGCGGACGGCACGTCCTCGACCTTCGCCCGCAGCCGCTGCACGCAGGCGTCCACCAGGCGCGAGTCGCCGAGGTAGTCGTGCTCCCAGACCAGCCGCAGCAGCTGCTGGCGGGAGAGCGCCTGGCCGGGGCGGCGGCTGAGCTCCAGCAGCAGCCGCAGCTCGGTCGGGGTGAGCTGGAGGTCCTGTCCGTCCTTGGTGACGGTCATCGCGGCCCGGTCGATCACCACGCTGCCGTACGCGGAGGAGTCCGAGCTCTCCCGCTCCCCGCGCCGCAGCACCGCCCGGATCCGGGCGTCCAGGACGCGCGGCTGCACCGGCTTCACGACGTAGTCGTCCGCGCCGGACTCCAGGCCCACGACCACGTCGATGTCGTCCGAACGCGCGGTGAGCAGGATGATCGGCAGCTGGTCGGTGCGGCGGATCCGACGGCACACCTCGAAGCCGTCGATCCCGGGCAGCATCACGTCCAGCACGATCAGGTCGGGCCGCTGCTCCTTGAAGAGCTTCAGACCGTCCTCACCGGAGGCGGCGGTGGCCACGCGGTGGCCCTGGCGGGTGAGGGCGAGTTCGAGGCCGGTCCGGATGGCGTCGTCGTCCTCGATCAGTAGGAGGAAAGGCACGGCCCCATTTTGGCCCACCGGGAGCGTCGAATCACCCCCCGCACCGGTCACCGACCGTACGGGAACCGGAAGAGCGGCTACCGGCGTCCGGTACGGAGGGAGGCGGACCGGGAC
This sequence comes from Kitasatospora sp. NPDC056531, assembly GCF_042794375.1. Classification (NCBI taxonomy): domain Bacteria; kingdom Bacillati; phylum Actinomycetota; class Actinomycetes; order Kitasatosporales; family Streptomycetaceae; genus Kitasatospora; species Kitasatospora sp. NPDC056531. The sequence goes on from NZ_JBHTTU010000009.1 coordinate 109,728, forward strand.
GAAAGGCCCGCCCCTGTGACACCCCTGTGACAGTCGACGGACAGCGCCATCACAACCGCCGGGCAGGATTTTCCATGTCGCCGCAGGACAGCGGGCCGCAAGGGCCGGCTGGAGGGCGGCAACAGGAACCGCTCGTACCGACCAAGGGGGCGCACGATGAACGCCACGCTTCAGACCCGGACCAACCCGGCTCTCCGCACCGCGCGTTCCTCAGCGACCACCCATCGGACCCGGTACGAGATCAGGACCGACGAGAACTCCGGTGCCGTGACCGTACGGGGGTGCGCGCACAGCACCGGTGGAAACCCTGTCGCACGCCGGGTGAGCGGCGGCGGCAGGACGGGGGAGCTGTACGGGATCGGCCGACTGGGGAGTGCGGTCGACTCCGCCAACACCCTCACGCTGCGGGGGATCCTCCCCGTCCGCGTCGAGGGCAAGGACGCCCTGGGGGGTACCAGGGGGACCAGGGGAACCGGGGGGAACAACGGCCTGCGGACGGTCGGTTCGGGGGAGCCGACCGGCCGCGAGGCCGCCGGTGCGACGCTGCTGCGGCTGAACCCCGCACCGGCCCGCACCACCGAGGCGGGACAGGGAGACGCGCAGGGGGAGCACCCGGCCGTCGCGGAGGACCACATCACGGAGTTCACCGCGTACGTGCGCGAGCGCCGCGCCTCCCTGTACGCCACGGCGTACCACCTCACCGGTGACCGCTACGAGGCCGAGGACCTGCTGCAGAGCGCGCTCTTCAGCACCTACCGGGCCTGGGGCCGGATCACCGACAAGGCCGCGGTCGGCGGGTACCTCCGCCGCACCATGACCAACCTGCACATCTCCGCCTGGCGGCGCCGCAAGGTCAACGAGTACCCGACCGAGGAGCTGCCGGAGACGGCCGGCGACACCGACGCGATGGGCGGCACCGAGCTGCGCACCGTGCTCTGGCAGGCGCTGGCGAAGCTGCCGGAGAACCAGCGGACCATGCTGGTGCTGCGGTACTACGAGGGCAAGACCGACCCGGAGATCGCCGACGTGCTGGGGATCAGCGTCGGAACGGTCAAGAGCAGCATCTGGCGCGCCCTGCGCCGGCTGCGCGACGACGAGCACCTGAACAAGTCGGGCGACACCGTCCGGGCGTTCGGCGAGCTGGTCGCGTAGGACTCACAGAGGACTCCCGTCGGGGGACGGGTAGCGGACGGTTGCGGTTCGGGGACGCCGACTCGGGGGAGCGGCGCCCGTGGGGAGCCGAGAGCCGTTCGGGGAAGGCGACGGGCCCGGTGCGGGGGAGACGCACCGGGCCCGTCGTCCTTCTCGTTCCAGGGGCCCGTTCGTTTCAGGGCCGGGGGCCACCGTCAGGGGGTTGCCCCAGGGGTCGCTGCGGGCACTGCCCCGGGCGGCCGCTCCGGGGGCTCAGACCGCTGAGAGCTCCCGCCGCCCGGCCGCGGCGAGGACCCGCCGCTCGGCCTCCGGCCCGGCGCACGGGTACGAGCCCAGCGAGACCTGCCGCCCGACGATGGAGCGCTCGGCCCGCATCAGCCGGTAGCCCCGGCGCAGCAGCACCGGCAGCGACTTGCGGCCCTCGCGGACGTCCCGGCGCAGTCGGCGCCAGGCCGTGGTGAGCGCGCCGTTGCGCAGGCACAGGGCGTCGCCGAGCAGGCCCTCGGCGGCGCACTGCGCGACGATCTCGGCGGCGAAGATGCCCTCCGCGATGAACGCGGCGGCGCCGCCCAGGTCCAGGGTGCTGGTGTCGATCCGGCCGTTGTCCGGGATCGAGTACACCGGCACGTCCGTGCGACCGTGCTCGTACAGCGCGCGGATCGCGGCGACGGCCTGGTCGCGGTGCCAGGCGAGCGGGGAGTCCCAGTCCACGGTGCCGTCCGGCAGCCGGGGCAGGGTCGGGTCGTCCCCGTCCTTGTAGAAGTCGTCGAGCTGGAGCACCGGCAGACCGCTGCGCTCGGCGAGCGAGGACTTCCCCGATCCGGAGGGCCCGGAGAGCAGGATCACCCGGGCATGGGCCGGCGGGGCGGGATTCATGGGGGAGTCACTCACGGGACACCAGTCTGACGCATCCGGGCCGGTTGCCGAAACCGGTGTGCACAGAACTTCCGGCTCCGGGCGGGACGTGAGCCGCCGGAACACCGACGGACCCGCACCAGGGGGGGAGAGGTGCGGGTCCGTCCAATGACCGTCCGGGCCCTGGGGGGGGAGAGGGCACTGGGGACGGCCAGTCTGTGGAGTTGTGACGAAGTGGCGGCGGAGGGTCAGATGCCCATCGGGTGCCAGACCGTCTTCGTCTCCAGGAACGAGAGTAGCCGGTCCGTACCGGGCGCATTCGTCCAGTCCTGGGCGAACGGGTCCAGCTCCGGACGGACCACCCGCTTCAGGGTATCCGCGGCGGCGGCCTCCAGGGCGGGCGCCGCGCCGGGGCCCTCGGCGGCGATGGCGCCGGTGAGGTCCAGCGCGTTGACGTCCTGGTGCGAGGCCAGGGTCGGGGCGATGTCCGCGGTCCGGCCCGAGATGATGTTGACCACGCCGCCCGGGACGTCCGAGGTGGCCAGCACCTCGCCCAGCGACAGCGCGGGCAGCGGGGCGTCCGCGGCGGCCGCGACCACGACCGTGTTGCCGGTGGCGATCGCCGGGGCGATCACCGAGACCAGGCCGAGCAGCGAGTGCCCGTACCCGGCCTGCGGCGCGACGATCCCGACCACGCCGGTCGGCTCCGGGGTGGAGAGGTTGAAGTACGGCCCGGCCACCGGGTTGGCGCCGCCCGCGATCTGGGCGACCTTGTCCGTCCAGCCCGCGTACCAGACCCAGCGGTCGATCGCGGCGTCCACCAGCGCGGCGGCCTTCTTCGGGCCGATGCCCTCGGAGACGGCCACCTCGGCGGCGAACTGCTCGCGTCGGCCCTGCAGCATCTCGGCCACCCGGTACAGCACCTGGCCGCGGTTGTACGCGGTGGTGCCGGCCCAGCCCTTGACCGCCGCGCGGGCGGCCAGGACGGCGTCGCGGGTGTCCTTGCGGGTGCCCAGCGGGACGTTGGCGAGCCACTCGCGCTTGCCCGCCGCGTCAGCGGCTGATGTCGCCTTGGTCACCTCGTACACCCGCCCGCTCTCGGAGCGCGGGAACTTCCCGCCGACGTACAGCTTGTAGGTCTTGAAGACATCAAGACGGCTCGCGACATCAGACATCGAGGTAGGCCTCCAGACCGTGGCGGCCACCCTCGCGGCCGTAACCCGACTCCTTGTAGCCGCCGAACGGCGAGGTCGGGTCGAACTTGTTGAAGGTGTTGGCCCAGACCACACCGGCCTTGAGCTTGTTGGCCATCCAGAGGATGCGCGAGCCCTTCTCCGTCCAGATGCCGGCGGAGAGGCCGTACGGGGTGTTGTTGGCCTTCGCGACCGCCTCTTCGGGGGTGCGGAAGGTCAGCACCGACAGCACCGGGCCGAAGATCTCCTCCTGGGCGATCCGGTGGGCCTGGCTGACGCCGGTGAACAGGGTCGGCTTGAACCAGAAACCGGTGCCCGGCAGCTCGCAGGCCGGCGACCAGCGCTCGGCGCCCTCGGCCTCGCCGGCCTCGGTCAGCGCGGTGATCCGGGCCAGCTGCTCGGCCGAGTTGATGGCGCCGATGTCGGTGTTCTTGTCCAGCGGGTCGCCGACCCGCAGGGTGCCCATCCGGCGCTTCAGGGCGTCCAGCAGCTCGTCCTGGATCGACTCCTGGACCAGCAGGCGCGAGCCCGCGCAGCAGACGTGGCCCTGGTTGAAGAAGATGCCGTTGACGATGCCCTCGACCGCCTGGTCGAGCGGCGCGTCGTCGAAGACGATGTTGGCGGCCTTGCCGCCCAGCTCCAGCGACAGCTTCTTGCGGGTGCCGGCCAGCTGCTTGGCGATCGCCCGGCCGACCGGGGTGGAGCCGGTGAAGGCGACCTTGTTGACGTCCGGGTGGGCGGTCAGCGCGGCGCCGGTGCGGCCGTCACCGGTGACGATGTTGACGACGCCCTTCGGCAGACCGGCCTGGCGGCAGATCTCGGCGAAGCGCAGGGCCGTCAGCGGGGTGGTCTCGGCCGGCTTCAGGACGACCGTGTTGCCGGTCGCCAGCGCGGGCGCGACCTTCCACGCCAGCATCAGCAGCGGGAAGTTCCACGGGATGACCTGGCCGGCCACGCCCAGCGGCTTCGGGTTCGGGCCGAAGCCGGCGTAGTCCAGCTTGTCCGCCCAGCCGGCGTAGTAGAAGAAGTGCGCGGCGACCAGCGGCAGGTCGACGTCACGGGTCTCGCGGATCGGCTTGCCGTTGTCGATCGACTCCAGCACGGCCAGCTCGCGGCTGCGCTCCTGGATGATCCGGGCGATCCGGAACAGGTACTTGGCGCGCTCGCTGCCGGGCAGCGCCGACCAGTCGGCGAAGGCCTTGCGGGCGGCGGCGACGGCGCGGTCCACGTCCTCGTCGGTGCCCTGGGCGAACTCGGCGAGCACCTGCTCGGTGGCCGGGTTGACCGTCTTCAGGGCCTCGCTGCCGGAGGAGTCGACGAACTCGCCGCCGATGAAGTGGCCGTAGGAGGTGGCGATGTCACCCGCGGCGGCGGGGGACTCGGGGGCCGGGGCGTACTCGAAGAGGCCGGCCTTGCGCACGGGCTCCTCGATGTTCTTCTTCTTGGCCATGGTGATCAGTCCACCGTCACGTAGTCGGGGCCGGAGTAGCGTCCGGTGGTGAGCTTCTGGCGCTGCATCAGCAGGTCGTTGAGCAGGCTGGAGGCGCCGAAGCGGAACCAGTGCGGGGTCAGCCAGTCGTCGCCGAGGGTCTCGTTGACCATCACCAGGTACTTCATGGCGTCCTTGGTGGTCTTGATGCCACCGGCGGGCTTCACGCCGACCTGGACGCCGGTCTGCGCGCGGAAGTCGCGGACCGCCTCCAGCATCAGCAGGGTGACCGGCGGGGTCGCGTTGACGGCGACCTTGCCGGTGGAGGTCTTGATGAAGTCGGCGCCGGCCAGCATCGCCAGCCAGGAGACGCGGCGCACGTTGTCGTAGGTCTGCAGCTCGCCGGTCTCGAAGATCACCTTGAGGTGGGCGTAGCTGCCGTCGGCGCGCTTGCTCGCCTCCTTGACGGCGACGATCTCGTTGAAGACGTCGAGGTAGCGGCCGGAGAGGAAGGCGCCGCGGTCGATCACCATGTCGATCTCGTCGGCGCCCGCGGCCACCGCGTCGGCGGTGTCGGCGAGCTTGACCGGGAGGGCGGCACGGCCGGCCGGGAAGGCGGTGGCCACGGAGGCGACCTGGATGTCGGTGCCGCGCAGGGCGTCCTTCGCGGTGGCCACCATGTCGGGATAGACACAGATGGCGGCGACGCGCGGGGTGGTCGGGTCGGTCGGGTCGGGGGTCCTGCCCTTCGCGCACAGGGCGCGCACCTTGCCGACCGTGTCCGCGCCTTCCAGCGTGGTCAGGTCGATCATGGAGATCGCCAGGTCGATGGCATTGGCCTTGGCCGTGGCCTTGATCGAGCGGGTACCGAGGGCGGCGGCACGCGCCTCCAGGCCGACCTGGTCGACGCCGGGCAGGCCGTGCAGAAAGCGGCGGAGCGAGGCCTCGGACGCCGCAACGTCCGCGAGGCCGCTGCCCGCAACGCCGGGGGCATTGGCTGCAACAGTGGACATAGTCACAAGACCAGCATATCTACGCGCGTAGCAAACCGCTAGGGTGCCTGCCATTCGTGGCCGGACCGAGACCTGCAGGTGAGGGGCATGGGGCAGAATCGACGCCATGACCGATTCCGACGGCAAGCCCCACCAGGGCTCGGCCGCCCCCGACGGGGAGCCCGAGTACGCGGACCGCGTGTACCGCTCCGTCCCCGGCGTCATCTCCGGCGTGTTCCTGCTGGCCATCGCCGCCTGGCTGATCGGCGACGCCGTGGTGACCGGCACCGGGAAGACCCCGTACGTCGCCCTCGCGGCCGTACCGGTGTTCGCCCTCCCGGTGATCGCCTACACCTTGCGCCCGGTGGTGCGGGCCGACAACAGCCGGCTGCTCGTCCGCAACCCGTGGCGGACCATCACCGCCCCCTGGGCCTCGGTGGACGCCCTGCGCGCGGGCTACTCGGTCGAGCTCCTCGCCGGCGACAAGAAGTACCAGGTCTGGGCCGTCCCGGTCTCCCTGCGCCAGCGCAAGCGCGCCACCCGCGCCCAGACCCGCGGCGCCGACGAGCACGCCTCCCGGATGGGCATGGTCTTCGGCCGCCAGGCCAACCCGGTCGTCCAGGGCTCCCCGGACCCCACCCGCGCCTGGTCCGACCAGATCACCGACGTCCTCCAGGAGATGGCCGAACGCAACGCCACCCGCCCCGAAGCCGCCGGCCCCCTCGTCGTCCGCTGGTGCTGGTGGGTCATCGCCCCGACCCTGGTCGGCCTCGTCGCCCTGATCGCGGTGATCACGGTCTGACCGGACCGACACGTACGAAAGGGCCCGCCGGAAACCGGCGGGCCCTTTCGTACGGGGTGGGTCAGATGCCCGCGGCCTGGGCGAGGTCGCGCTTGATGGTGGCGAGGAGCTCGGCGGCGCGGGTGCGGGTGGGGGCGAGGTCGGCGGCGGTGGCGACCGGGAGGACGACCTCCAGGTAGCACTTGAGCTTGGGCTCGGTGCCGGAGGGGCGGACCACGATGCGCGCGGAGCGGACGGACTCGCCGGCGAGGTAGTAGCGCAGGCCGTCGGTGGGGGGCAGGTCGGCGGAGCCGGCCGAGAGGTCGTCGGCGCGGGTGACGGTCAGGCCGGCCAGGGCGGTCGGGGGCTGCTCGCGCAGGCGGCGCATCGCGTCGGCGATCAGCGAGAGGTCCTGGACCCGGACGGAGAGCTGGTCGGTGGCGTGCAGGCCGTGCTCCAGCGCCAGGTCGTCCAGCAGGTCGGTCAGGGTGCGGCCGGACTTCTTGAGGGTCGCGGCGAGCTCGGCGACCAGCAGGGCGGCGGTGATGCCGTCCTTGTCCCGGACGCCCTGCGGGTCGACGCAGTAGCCGAGCGCCTCCTCGTAGCCGTAGCGCAGGCCCTCGGCGCGGGAGATCCACTTGAAGCCGGTCAGCGTCTCGGCGTAGTCCAGGCCCGCGGCCTCGGCGATCCGGCCGAGCAGGGTGGCGGAGACGATGGTGGTGGCGAAGGTGCCCTCGGCCTTCTTGGCGACCAGGGCGGAGCCGAGCAGCGCGCCGACCTCGTCGCCGCGCAGCATCCGCCAGCCGGAGGTGCCGTTGCCGCTGCCGGCCGCGTTGGCGTTGGTGGGGACGGCCACCGCGCAGCGGTCCGCGTCCGGGTCGTTGGCGATCACGATGTCCGGGCCGACCGCGGCGGCGGTGCGGAAGGCGAGGTCCATCGCCCCCGGCTCCTCCGGGTTGGGGAAGGCCACGGTCGGGAAGTCCGGGTCGGGCTCGGCCTGCTCGGCGACCACGGTGGGCGCCGGGAAGCCGGCCCGGCGGAAGGCGGCGACCAGGGTGTCGCGGCCGACGCCGTGCATCGGGGTGTAGACCACGTCCAGCTCGCGCGGGCTGTGCTCGTCGACGATGGAGGCGGCCCGGGCCAGGTAGGCCTCGATGACGTCCTCGCCGAGCACCTCCCAGCCCTCCTCGGCGCGCGGGACGTCGTCCAGCGAGCCGATCGCGTCGATCTCGGCGGCGATGCCGGCGTCGGCCGGCGGGACGATCTGCGAGCCGTCGCCCAGGTAGACCTTGTAGCCGTTGTCCTGCGGCGGGTTGTGGCTGGCGGTGACGGTCACACCGGCGGCCGCGCCCAGGTGGCGGATGGCGAAGGCGAGCACCGGGGTCGGCAGCGGGCGCGGCAGCAGCGCGGCGCGCAGGCCGGCCGCGACCACCACGGCGGCGGTGTCGCGGGCGAAGTCGTAGGACTTGTGCCGGGCGTCGTAGCCGATGACGACCAGGTCGCCCAGGTTCTCCTTCTTGACGTACGCGACCAGGCCGGCGGCGGCCCGGATCACCACGGCGCGGTTCATCCGCATGGGGCCGGCGCCGAGTTCGCCGCGCAGGCCGGCGGTGCCGAACTGGAGGCGGTCGGCGAAGCGCTCGGCGATCTCGGCCCAGGCGAGCGTGCAGTCCTCCTCGGCCTCCGGGCCCTCGGCCCGGGCCAGCAGGGCGGTCAGCTCCTCGCGGGTCTGCGGGTCGGGGTCCTCGGCCAGCCAGGTGCGGGCCCGGGCGAGGAGGTCGGTGGTGGGTGCCTGCGTCATGTTTCCTGCTCCATCGGAAGTGCGTCGGGGTGTCGGCCGGAGGGTTCCGCGCAAAGAGAAGAAGGGGTGTGCACATGCGGACGGGGCCCGCGGGAAGGCGTGATCAGCGGATCACGCCGCCCGTGGGCCCCGTCACTCATGATTCTGCGCCCAGGAGGCGTCAGATCCGCTCCAGGACCTTCGCCAGCAGCTCGCCCATGCGCTCGGCGGAGGCCTTGCCGGCCTCCAGCACCTCTTCGTGGTTGAGCGGCTCGCCGGTCATGCCGGCGGCCAGGTTGGTGACCAGGGAGATGCCGAGCACCTCGGAGCCGGCCTCGCGGGCGGCGATGGCCTCCAGGGTGGTGGACATGCCGACCAGCTCGCCGCCGATCACCCGGGCCATGTTGACCTCGGCCGGGGTCTCGTAGTGCGGGCCGCGGAACTGGACGTAGACGGCCTCGTCCAGGCTCGGGTCGACCTCGTGGCACAGCGCGCGCAGCCGCTTGGAGTACAGGTCGGTGAGGTCGACGAAGTTGGCGCCGACGATCGGGGAGTCCGCGGTCAGGTTGATGTGGTCGCTGATCAGGACCGGCTGGCCGGGGGTCCAGCCCTGGCGCAGGCCGCCGCAGCCGTTGGTCAGCACGATGATGCCGCAGCCGGCCGCGGCGGCGGTGCGCACGCCGTGGACGACGGTGGCCACGCCGTGGCCCTCGTAGTAGTGGTTGCGGCCGAGGAAGATCAGGGCGCGCTTGTCGCCGATCTTCACCGAGCGGATCTTGCCGGCGTGGCCGGCCACGGCGGGGGCGGGGAAGCCCGGGAGTTCGGTGACCGGGAACTCGGCCACGGTCTCGCCCAGGGCGTCGGCGGCCGGCACCCAGCCGGAGCCCATCACCAGGGCGACGTCGTGCCGCTCGGCACCGGTCAGCTCGCGCAGGCGCTCGGCGGCGGCCTGGGCGGCGGCGTAGGGGTCGGCGGAGACGACCGACTGAGGAGAAGCGTTCACGGGTCCGAGGATAGACGGCTTTCGGCTACGCGCGTAGAAAATCTGATGCGGCGTGCCGGATCGTTACCCGGTTGGCCCGAAAACACAGCTCGGTGCCGCTTTTCGGGTGACCGGGTCGTTGATACGTACAGGAAGAAGAAAGTGCGCGTTCAGCAGGGCCGGCGGCGCAGGTCCATCACGTAGTCGTGCGGGGCGCCGGCGCTCTCCGCGGCGTCGGCGATCAGGCCGAGGTAGCGGGCCGCGGGCAGGCCGCCCTCGTAGTCGTTGAGCACGTACGTCCAGACCTGGATGTCGCCGTCCAGGGTCTGCGCGCGCAGCTTGGTCTTGCGGTAGATGCCGAGCTGGACGCCCTCCCAGCGGTCCAGGCCCTCCTCGTCCATCGGCGCGATGTCGTAGAGCGAGACGAAGACCTGGTGCTTCCCGTCCTCGACGACGGTGGCCAGCGAGCCCTCCCAGCCGAGCTGCTCGCCGCCGAAGGTGAGCCGCCAGCCGTCCAGCCACCCCGTGCCGCGCAGCGGGGAGTGCGGGGCTCGGCGGGTCATCTGCCGGGCATCGAGGTTGGTGGCATACGCGGCGTAAAGGGGCATGGGGGCCAGCGTAGCCCGGTCGGCGCACGTGGCGGGCGGTTGTGCGTCCGTACGGAGCCCGGACCCCGTTGTGGCGGCACTCTCGGCGTGCGGGACAATGGTGAGCGTGACTCGGATCGTGATCATCGGTGGCGGACCCGGCGGCTACGAGGCGGCGCTGGTGGCCGCTCAGCTCGGCGCGGAGGTGACCGTCGTCGACCGCGACGGCCTGGGCGGATCGGCGGTGCTCACGGACTGCGTGCCGTCGAAGACCCTGATCGCGACCGCGGAGGTGATGACCACCTTCGACAGCTCGTACGAGGAGCTGGGCATCACGGTCGCCCGGGACGGCGACGGTGACGGCGACGCCCGGGAGAGCAAGGTCGTCGGCGTGGACCTGGGCAAGGTCAACCGCCGTGTGAAGCGCCTGGCGATCGCGCAGTCCCACGACATCACCCAGTCCGTCACCCGCGCCGGGGTCACCGTGCTGCGCGGCCGCGGCCGGCTCGGCGCCGGCGGGCAGGCCGTGGACGGCTCCCGCGAGGTGCTGGTGGACGGGCCCGACGGCAGCGTCCAGTCGCTGCGCGCCGACGCCGTGCTGATCGCCACCGGCGCCCACCCGCGCGAGCTGCCGGACGCCCAGCCGGACGGCGAGCGGATCCTCACCTGGACCCAGGTGTACGACCTGGAGGAGCTGCCCCGCGAGCTGATCGTGGTCGGCTCCGGTGTGACCGGCGCCGAGTTCGCCGGCGCCTACCAGGCGATCGGCTCCAAGGTCACGCTGGTGTCCAGCCGCGACCGGGTGCTGCCGGGCGAGGACCCGGACGCCGCCGAGGTGCTGGAGGACGTCTTCCGGCGCCGCGGCATGAACGTGATGAGCCGCTCGCGCGCCGAGAGCGCCAAGCGCATCGGCGACCGGGTCGAGGTGACCCTCTCCAACGGCACGGTGATCGAGGGCACCCACTGCCTGATGGCGGTCGGCTCGATCCCCAACACGGCCGGCATGGGCCTGGAGGAGGCCGGGGTCAAGCTCAACGACTGGGGCCAGATCCAGGTCGACCGGGTCTCCCGCACCAGCGCCCCGGGCGTGTACGCGGCGGGCGACTGCACCGGCGTCTTCATGCTCGCCTCGGTCGCGGCCATGCAGGGCCGGATCGCGATGTACCACGCGCTCGGCGACGCGGTGCAGCCGCTGAACCTCAAGACCGTGGCCTCCAACGTCTTCACCGACCCGGAGATCGCCACCGTCGGCTACACCGCCGCCGACGTGGAGTGCGGCAAGATGGACGCCGTCGAGGTCAAGCTCCCGCTGCGCGGCAACCCGCGGGCGAAGATGCAGGGCATCCGGGACGGCTTCGTGAAGCTGTTCTGCCGCCCGGGCACCGGCATCGTGGTCGGCGGCGTGGTCGTCGCCCCGCGGGCCAGCGAGCTGATCCACTCGATCTCGCTCGCGGTGGACGCCAATCTGACCGTCGAACAGGTGGCCAGCGCCTTCACCGTCTACCCGTCGGTCTCCGGCTCGACCGCCGAGGCAGCGCGGCAGCTGCACATCCGCAAGCGGGCCGACGGCGAATCCTGAGCTCAAGGCGTGAAGTTGAGGGCGGCTGCCGATCGGCGGCCGCCCTTCGCGCATGGGTGATCGTCACCCGGACGGCGGGCGCAGTCCCGGGCTATTGACGGCGCGTATTGTACGGTCACGCGCCGCTCTTGTGCGAGCAATTCCCGCTACTAGCTGCAAACGCCTGAAAGCAGACGGTCACGCAGGTTACCGTCGGTTCTGTGTTTGCAGCAGAACGTCGCCAGTTGATCCTCGAAATGGTGCGCGCCAACGGAGCCGTCTCGCTCCGGGAGTTGGCCCGCGTCGTCCAGACCTCCGAAGTGACCGTGCGCCGCGACGTGCGGGCGCTGGAGGCAGAAGGGCTCCTCGACCGCCGGCACGGCGGCGCGGTGCTCCCCGGCGGCTTCAGCCGCGAACCCGGCTACCCGCAGAAGACCCACCTGTCCGCGGCGGAGAAGAGCGCCATCGCGGACCTCGCCGCCGGGCTGGTGGAGGAGGGCGACGCGGTGGTGGTCGGCGCCGGCACCACCACCCAGGAGCTGGCCCGCCGGCTGGCCAGGGTGCCCGGCCTGACGGTGGTCACCAACTCGCTGCTGGTCGCCCAGGCGCTGGCACACGCCAACCGGGTCGAGGTGGTGATGACCGGTGGCACCCTGCGCGGCTCCAACTACGCGCTGGTGGGCAGCGGCGCCGAGCAGTCGCTGCAGGGGCTGCGGGTCACCAAGGCCTTCATCTCCGGCAGCGGGCTGACCGCCGAGCGCGGGCTGTCGACCGCGAACATGCTGTCCGCGAGCGTGGACCGGGCAATGGTGCTGGCGGCCGCCGAGGTCATCGTCCTCGCCGACCACACCAAGCTCGGCGCGGCCGGCATGTTCCAGACCGTGGCCACCGAGACCATCACCCGGCTGGTCACCGACGAGCAGGCCACCGCCGACGACGCCACCGCCCGCGAGCTGGACGCGCTGGCCGACTGCGGGGTGCAGATCGACCTGGCACCGCTCGGCGCGGGCCCCGGCGGCGACGCCCCGGTGCACGGCACGGGCAGCGGCCCGGTCCACCAGACCCAGCCCGGCCCGATGGGCCGCCGCCCCGCCCAGGGCCCCGGCGGCGCCCCGCTGCCCGGCCAGCGCCGCCCCGGGGCGCACGGCGGGCCGGTCGGCCCGGGCGGGATGCCGGTCCGGCTGGCCGAGCTGGGCATGCCGCGGGGGCGCTGAGGCCGTCGCCGGCACGACCGGGAAACACGACCGGTCCGCACACCCCGAAGGGCGTACGGACCGGTCGAGGGATTGACGACCGCGGGTCGGCCCCCGATTCCGCCGGGGCCCGGACCGCTACGGCCTCGGTCAGTCCTTGATCTCGCAGAGCGCGGCGCCGCTGCTGACGCTCGCGCCCACCTCGGCCTTGAGGCCGACGATGGTGCCCGACTTGTGGGCGTTCAGCGGCTGCTCCATCTTCATCGCCTCCAGGACCACGATCAGCTCGCCCTCGGCGACGACCTGGCCCTCCTCGACGGCGACCTTGACGATGGTGCCCTGCATCGGCGAGGCCAGGGTGTCACCGCTGACGGCCGAACCGGCCTTCTTGGCGCCCACCCGGCGCTTGGCCTTGACGGCACCCGCCGCACCGGCCGCCGGTGCCGTCGAGACGCCCAGCGAGGACGGCAGCGAGACCTCGATCCGCTTGCCGCCGACCTCGACGACCACGGTCTCCCTGGTCTCGGCCTCCTCGGCTTCGCCGGCCCCGCCCGCGAACGCCGGGATGGTGTTGTTGAACTCGGTCTCGATCCAGCGGGTGTAGACCGTGAACGGTTCGTCGCTGCCGTGCACCTCGGGTGCGAACGCCCGGTCGGTGACGACCGCCTGGTGGAAGGGGATGGCGGTGGCCATGCCCTCGACCTTGAACTCGTTCAGCGCGCGCTTGGCCCGCTCCAGGGCCTGCTTGCGGTCACGGCCGGAGACGATCAGCTTGGCCAGCAGCGAGTCCCAGGCCGGGCCGATGACCGAGCCGGTCTCCACGCCGGAGTCCAGGCGCACGCCCGGGCCGGACGGCGGGGCGAACAGCGTCACGGTGCCGGGCGCGGGCAGGAAGTTGCGGCCCGGGTCCTCGCCGTTGATGCGGAACTCGAAGGAGTGGCCGCGTACCTCCGGGTCGCCGTAGCCGAGCTCCTCGCCGTCGGCGATCCGGAACATCTCGCGGACCAGGTCGATCCCGGTGACCTCCTCGGTGACCGGGTGCTCGACCTGCAGGCGGGTGTTGACCTCCAGGAAGGAGATCGTGCCGTCCGTCGCCACCAGGAACTCGCAGGTCCCGGCGCCCTCGTAGCCGGCCTCCTTCAGGATGGCCTTCGACGCGCGGTACAGCTCGGCGTTCTGCTCCGGGGTCAGGAACGGCGCGGGCGCCTCCTCGACCAGCTTCTGGTGCCGGCGCTGCAGCGAGCAGTCACGGGTGGAGACGACCACGACGTTGCCGTGCTTGTCCGCGAGGCACTGGGTCTCCACGTGCCGCGGGTTGTCCAGGTAGCGCTCGACGAAGCACTCGCCGCGACCGAAGGCGGCGACCGCCTCGCGCACCGCGGACTCGTACAGCTCCGGGATCTCCTCCAGCGTGCGGGCGACCTTGAGGCCGCGGCCGCCGCCACCGAACGCCGCCTTGATGGCGACCGGCAGGCCGTGCTCCTGCGCGAACGCGACGACCTCGTCCGCACCCGAGACCGGGTCCGGGGTGCCGGCCACCAGTGGGGCGCCGGCGCGCTGGGCGACGTGACGGGCGGTGACCTTGTCGCCCAGGTCACGGATGGCCTGCGGCGGCGGGCCGATCCAGGTCAGACCCGCGTCGATGACGGCCTGGGCGAAGTCGGCGTTCTCCGACAGGAACCCGTAGCCGGGGTGGACGGCGTCCGCGCCGGCGTCCTCGGCGGCCTTGAGGACCTTGGCGATGTCGAGGTAACTGGTGCCGGGGGTGTCGCCGCCCAGCGCGTAAGCCTCGTCGGCCGCGCGGACGTGCAGCGCATCCCGGTCCGGCTCGGCGTAGACGGCGACGCTGGCGATACCGGCGTCCGAGCAGGCCCTGGCGACGCGGACGGCGATTTCCCCGCGGTTGGCGATGAGCACCTTGCGCACTGTGGCTCCCTTCTTGAACCTCGTTGAGTTTATGGATTCCTGGGCAGTACCGGCGAGTAGCCCCAGGTTGTGAACTATCCCACACGCTCGGTGATGGGAATTCGGGCCCCGGACACCGCCCTTGTGGCGACTTCGCAGGTCGAGGCCGGTGCGGTGGGACCGGGGCGGTCGACGCCGGGTGAGCGGGGGGCGGCGTGGCGGGACGGTGTCATGGGACACACCCTCCCGCAGCCCGCTTAAGCCGTGGTCGAGGCCGCGGCGGGGCGCCGCAGCGCCTCGGCCGTCACGTCGGCGACGAGCTCCACCATGTCCGGCCCGTACGCCTCCGGGTTGACCACCCGCAGGACGAGCGCGAACGTTCCGTTCTGGCCGTACTTGCGGGCGAGTTCGCGGTGGTGGGACACCAGGTAGCGCACCCCGGCCTGGTTGGCGGTGCCGGTCTGGCCGGAGATCAGGAACACCGGCCGGCCGTCGTCCGGGGTGGCGATCCGGGCCAGCAGGGTGTGCGCCTGGTCCTGGTCGGCGCGGAAGTCGCGGTCGCCCACCACGAGCACGTTGCTGCCCGGACCGGGACCGGAGGTGACCAGCACCCCCGGCAGGCCCCAGGCCAGGTGGGCGGCCATCCGGTCGTTGCTGACCGGACCGCCCAGGCACAGCTCGGTCTTGGCGCCCAGGCCGCGGTGCGCCGCGTCGTGGGCGACCAGTTCGGGCCGGGCGCCACACTCCTCGACCAGCCCGGCCAGCCACATCAGCGCGTAGGCGTCCCGGCGGGTCACGGTGTGCGCGTGCGAGCCCGTCCCGATGCTGCGAGGCACCACGATCAGGCACTCGCTGCCGGACGGCAGCCCGAGGAAGCCCCGCACCCGTTCGACCTTGCGACGTCGCCGCAGGGCCTGCGCCAGCCAGCCCAGGCCGGCGCTGATGGCGCTGGCCACCAGGCCGAGCACCACGTTGAGCACGCTGTCGGTCATCGCCGCGTTCCCTCCCCGTTCGAACGCCGCTCAGCTTAGAGGTGCACCTGCCGGGTGCGGCAGGTTGCTCGGTCCACGGATCAGCCCCGGCCGTCAGACCCAGAGATCGACCAGCCGGACGTCCAGGTCGGCGAGCAGCCGGCGCAGCAGCGGCAGGGACAGGCCGATGACGTTGCCCGGGTCGCCGTCGATGCCGTCGATGAACGGCGCCGAGCGGCCGTCCAGGGTGAACGCCCCGGCCACGTGCAGCGGTTCGCCGGAGGCCACGTAGGCGGCGATCTCCTCGTCGTCCGGGGTGCCGAAGCGGACGGTGGTGGAGGCGGTCGCCGAGGACTGCCGACCGGTCACGGTGTCGATCACGCAGTGGCCGGTGCGCAGCACGCCGGCGCGGCCGCGCATCGACTGCCAGCGGGCCAGCGCCTCGGCGGCGTCGGCGGGCTTGCCGAGGGCCTCGCCGTCCAGCTCCAGGACGGAGTCGCAGCCGATCACCAGCTCGCCGCCGGTCAGTTCGGCGGCGACGGCCTTCGCCTTGGCCTCGGCCAGGACGAGGGCGAGCTCGGCGGGGGAGGCGGCGCTGATCGCGTCCTCGTCGACGCCGCTGACCACCACGCGCGGGTCGAGCCCCGCCTGGCGCAGCAGCCCGAGGCGGGCGGGGGAGGCGGAGGCGAGGACGAGGGGGCGCTGGTCGGTCATGCCCACCAGGGTAGGGGGTGCCGGTGTCCGCCGTTCGAGTGAACGGCTCAGGTGAACGACCGGGCGATCATGATCAGGACGGCGCCCACCAGCACCAGGGCGGCGAGCACCTTGCCGGCCCGCTGCATCCGTTCCTGCATGCGGCGGGCCTCGGGCGAGGGCTCATCGCGGGGGTCTGACCAGAGCACCCGTCCAGAGTGCGCCGCGCGGGGGCCGGGCGCCTGAGTATCCGTACTCAGGTTTCGGGCGACGCGGGCCCCCGATAGGGGGAAGCGGGCGTTGCCCGCCCCGAGCCGAAGGGGCGCGCCGGTGCCGAAAGCGACGAGCGGCAAGCGACGAAGGAGCGCCGGAGCGTGGGGGCACCTCCCAGCCGCCAGGCTGGGGGAGAACGTCGGCACCGGGTCCGAGCGCCCTGGAGGCGAGCGGGCGAACACCCGGAGCAGGAAGTCGGACGGGCCGGCTTCCTGCTCCGCGTGTCAACTCAGTGCGCCCAGCCCGACGTCCGCCAGGCGTTGACGCCCGGGTGGACGGCGGGGCGGAGCAGGCGGGAGCGGTCGTTCCAGGGGGAGTCCGGGCCGACGCCGGCCTGGCGCGCCGCCTCGGCGGCGGCCTGCGCGACGGCGGCCCGGGCCTGGACCACCGCCAGGACGGTGGCGAGCTCCTCGGGGGTCGGCTGCCCGTGCAGCACGTGGATCGGGGACATGGCGTGTTCTCTCCCGACAGGGATGGGGCCTACAGAGGGATGTTGCCGTGCTTCTTGGGCGGCAGCACCTCGCGCTTGCCGCGCAGGGCCCGCAGACCCCGGACGATGTGCCGGCGGGTCTCGCTCGGGGCGATCACCGCGTCGACGTAGCCGCGCTCGGCGGCCAGGTACGGGTTCAGCAGGGTGTCCTCGTACGAGGCGATCAGCTCGGCCCGCTTCTCCTCGACGGTGCCGGCCGCCTCGGCCTCGGCGATCTCGCGGCGGTGCAGGATGTTGACCGCGCCCTGCGCGCCCATCACCGCGATCTGCGCGGTCGGCCAGGCCAGGTTGAGGTCGGCGCCCAGGTGCTTGGAGCCCATGACGTCGTACGCGCCGCCGAAGGCCTTGCGGGTGATCACGGTGATCAGCGGGATGGTGGCCTCGGCGTAGGCGTAGATCAGCTTGGCGCCGCGGCGGATGATGCCGTCCCACTCCTGCTCGGTGCCGGGCAGGAAGCCGGGCACGTCGACGAAGGTCAGCACCGGGATGTTGAACGAGTCGCAGGTGCGGATGAAGCGCGCGGCCTTCTCGCTGGCGTTGATGTCCAGGCAGCCGGCCAGGTCCATCGGCTGGTTGCCGACGATGCCGACCGCGTGGCCCTCGACCCGGCCGAAGCCGGTGATGATGTTGCCCGCGTACAGCGGCTGGGTCTCCAGGAACTCGCCGTCGTCGACGATGTGCTCGATCACCTTGTGCATGTCGTACGGCTGGTTCGCCGAGTCCGGCACGATCGTGTCGAGTTCGAGGTCCTCATCGGTGATCGAGAGGTCGGCCTGCTCGGGGTAGGACGGCGGGTCGCTCAGGTTGTTCGAGGGCAGGTACGAGAGCAGGCTCTTGACGTACTCGACCGCTTCCTTCTCGTCCGTGGCCAGGTAGTGGGCGTTGCCGGACTTGGTGTTGTGGGTGCGGGCGCCGCCCAGCTCCTCCATGCCGACGTCCTCGCCGGTCACGGTCTTGATCACGTCCGGGCCGGTGATGAACATGTGCGAGGTCTGGTCGGCCATCACCACGAAGTCGGTGATCGCGGGGGAGTAGACCGCGCCGCCGGCGCAGGGGCCCATGATCAGCGAGATCTGCGGGATGACGCCCGAGGCGTGCACGTTGCGGCGGAAGATCTCGCCGTACAGGCCGAGCGAGACCACGCCCTCCTGGATCCGGGCGCCGCCGGAGTCGTTGATGCCGATGACCGGGCAGCCGGTCTTCAGCGCGAAGTCCATCACCTTGACGATCTTCTCGCCGAAGACCTCGCCGAGCGAACCGCCGAAGACGGTGAAGTCCTGGGCGAAGACCGCGACCTGGCGGCCGTCGACGGTGCCGTAGCCGGTCACCACGCCGTCGCCGTACGGGCGGTTCTTCTCCTGGCCGAAGTTGGTCGAGCGGTGCCGGGCGAACTCGTCGAACTCGACGAAGGAGTCCTCGTCCAGCAGCTCCACGACCCGCTCGCGGGCGGTCAGCTTGCCCTTGGCGTGCTGCTTCTCCACGGCCTTGGACGAGCCGGAGTGCACCGCCTCGTCAAGCCTGCGCCGCAGGTCGGCGAGCTTGCCGGCGGTGGTGTGAGGGTCGTAAGGGGCCTCGGTCATGCGGTGGCTCTCCCTGATCATGGGCCGCGGCCTGTTCGATTGCGCGCGGGCCTGAGTCGGGGGCTCGCGCATGAGGGCAGGGCGGCACTGCGAACTACCGTTGGGTAGCGTAGCCAGCGCGCAGCGCTATGTGGCATGTCCTGGCGTTATGGTCATCGACACAGTGTGTCAACGCGCGTCATGCGGGACGATGAGGCGGACTGCGCCTCTAGTCTGCTGCCCATGACCGCACCCGACACCCCCCGCCGCAGCGGACTGCGCGGCTTCGGCCGTACCGGACCGTCCCCCTGGACCGACCTGGACCGGCCGCCGCTGGACGAGGAGGCGCTGCGCCGGGACCTGGTCGTCCCGGGCGGGCTCTGGACCTCGCTGGACGTCGTCGCCGAGACCGGCTCCACCAACACCGACCTCGCCGAGCGGGCCCGGGCCGGTGCCCCGCAGGGCGCGGTGCTGGTCGCCGAGGCGCAGAGCGCCGCGCGCGGGCGGCTGGACCGGCAGTGGAGCGCCCCGGCCCGCTCCGGGCTGTTCCTGTCCTTCCTGCTGCGCCCCGAGGAGGTGCCGGTCGAGCGGTACGGCTGGCTGCCGATCCTGGTCGGGGTGGCCGCCGCCAGCACGCTCGGCCGGGTGGCCGGGGTCGACGCCGGGCTGAAGTGGCCCAACGACCTGCAGGTGGAGATCGACGGCGCGGAGCGCAAGCTCGGCGGCATCCTCACCGAGCTCAGCGGCGGCGCGGTGGTGGCCGGGCTGGGGCTGAACGTCTCGCTGCGCGCGGAGGAGCTGCCCGTCCCCACCGCCGCCTCGCTCGCGCTGGCGGGCGCCGAGACCACCGACCGCTCCGTCCTGCTGCGCGCCCTGCTGCGCGAGTTCGCCGAGCTGTACGGCGAGTGGACGGCCGCGGCCGGGGACCCGCACGCGAGCGACCTGATGCGCGCGTACGTGGACCGCTGCACCACCCTGGGCCGCCGGGTGAAGGTGCACCTGCCGGGCGACCGCGAGCTGGTCGGCGAGGCGGTGGCGATCGACGGGGACGGCCGCCTGGTGGTCCGTACCGCCGACGGCGCGCGCCGGGCGGTCGGCGCGGGGGACGTGGTGCACGTCCGCCCCGAAGCCCCCTGAACGGCAGTCTTCACCTCCCCTTGACTCGGGCGGATGCCCCGGATCACGGGATTCCGTGCGAACATTCCACCTGGCAGCGGTGTGAGGCGCGCCACTGCCCGCCCGGGTGGCGGGCGGCGCGCCCGGACAGGTAGGAAACGAGGCAAGTGCGGCAACCGCACGGGGACGGACCGGTGGCAGAGGACGGCAGCGGCGGGACGGCGGGCAGCCACGACCCCACGGTCGCGCTCGAACTGGAACGCCTCATCCTGGACGCGCCACGCCGCTACACCCCGTACCAGGCCGCGCGCGCCGCCGACGTCCCGATGGAGCTGGCCACCCGCTTCTGGCGGGCCATGGGCTTTCCCGACATCGGCCAGTCCCGGGCGCTCACCGACGGCGACGTGATCGCGCTGCGGCGCCTCGCCGGCCTGGTCGAGTCCGGGCTGCTCAGCGAGTCGATGGCGATCCAGGTGGCCCGTTCCACCGGCCAGACCACGGCCCGGCTGGCCGGCTGGCAGATGGACACCTTCCTGGAGAACCTCACCCAGTCCGCCGAGCCGGGGCTGACCCGCGCCGACGTCGCGTACCCGCTGGTCGAGCTGCTGCTGCCGGAACTGGAGCAGTTCCTGGTGTACGTCTGGCGGCGCCAGCTGGCCGCCGTCACCGGCCGGGTGGTGCAGGCCGCCGAGGACAACGAGATCACCAGCGGTCGGCTCGCGGTCGGCTTCGCGGACCTGGTCGGCTTCACGCGGCTGTCGCGGCGGCTGGAGGAGGAGGAGCTCGGCGAGCTGGTCGAGACCTTCGAGAACACCTGCTCCGACCTGATCGCCGGGCAGGGCGGCCGGGTGATCAAGACCCTCGGCGACGAGATCCTCTACGTCTCGGAGGACCCGGCGACCGCCGCCGAGATCGCGCTGAGCCTGATCGAGGCGCTGGCCGAGGACGACACCATCCCGGCGCTGCGGGTCGGCATGGCCTTCGGGACGGTCACCCAGCGGATGGGCGACGTCTTCGGCACCACGGTGAACCTGGCCAGCCGGCTCACCTCGATCGCGCCCAAGGACGCGGTACTGATCGACGGGCAGTTCGCCGCCGCGTTGGAGCAGAACGGCAGCGTCGGCCCGGCCGACTCGGAGGGGCCGGGCCTGGCGGAGGCGCTGTCGGTAGCCGCCGGGATGCCCGCCTCCGGGCTGCCGGTGCCGGGGCCGGACGCGGGGGCCCGGTTCCACCTGCAGCCGATGTGGCGACGGCCGGTGCGGGGGCTGGGGCTGGTCGAGCCGTGGCTGCTGTCGCGGCGGCTGAAGCCGGAGTAGCGGGCGGCGCCTCCTCCGTCGGGGAGGGCCTCCGGGGGTCTCCGAGGGGTACCCGAGTCCGGGGAGGGGTCTCCGAGTGGCCGAACGGTTGAAAGCCGTACGGTCCGCTGCGGGTCCATCCGGGCAAACAGGGCATAACCGAACGAAATCGCCATAGTCTTGGTGCAAGCGGCCGGACGGGTGCGATCGGCTTCGGGGGTCTGGCAGGACCGAGCACAGGGAGCGAGGCGAGCCGGTGAGCAGTGAGGCGATCATGACGGACCGCGGCTGCGACTGCGATGGCCCGCGCCACCCCGACCCGCTGCCCGACCTGCGGCTGCAGTCGGTGGTCGAACTCGCCCAGGACATGGCCGGCGCGCTCACCCCGTTGGAGGCCGTCCGGGCCGCCGCCGCCCGGGCCACCGAGGCGCTCGGCGCCACCATGGCCGCCGTCTCGGTGTGGGACCGCGAGTCCGGCCGGCTGCGGGTCCTGGTCAACCACGGGTCGCTCGCCCCCGGCGAGGAGGAGCTGCCGGAGGACGAGTCGTACCCGGTCGCGGACTTCCCGGAGATCGTGACCTACCTGGAGGAACGCTGGACCACCGGCCGTCTGCCCCGCGCCTGGCTGCAGACCGCCGAGAACGTCGAACCGCACGCCGGACACACCCACCCGACCGCCGGCGCGTACTGCCGGGAACGCGCCGCGGCGCTGCGCCGGCGCGGACGGGCCTGCTGCGTGGTCGCGCCGATCGTGCTGCACGGGCAGGCCTGGGGCGAGCTCTACCTCGCCCGGTCGATCGGGACGCCCGAGTTCACCCAGGCCGACGCCGACTACGCGACCCTGCTCGCCGCCCAGGTCTCGGCCGGACTCGCCCAGACCGAGCGCCTCGCCGACCTGCGCAAGCTCGCCTTCTCCGACCCGCTCACCGGCCTGGCCAACCGGCGCGCCGTCGACGCCCGGCTGGAGAGCGCGCTGGAGGCGCACAACCGGGACAACACCGTGGTCTCGCTGGTGGTCTGCGACGTCAACGGGCTGAAACGGGTCAACGACCAGCTCGGCCACGAGATGGGCGACCGGCTGCTGGAACGCTTCGCCCACCAGCTGTCGCTGGCCGCCGCCAAGCTGCCCGGCAGCCTCGCCGCCCGGCTCGGCGGGGACGAGTTCTGCCTGCTGGCCGAGGGGCAGAAGGCCGACGAGGTGGTCACCGTCGCCGAGGAACTGTGCGCGCGGGCGCTCGCGCTGTCCGAGGGTGAAGGGGTCGCCTGCGGCGTCGCCTCCACCGGGGACTCCATCGGGCCGGTCACCACCCCCGACCGGCTCTTCCGGCTCGCCGACGCCGCCCAGTACCGGGCCAAGGCCGCCCGCGCCGCCCACCCCGTCGTCGCCGGCCGCAGCCACGGCCCCGGGTTCTCGCCCGACCCCACCGTGCTGCTCGCCGACGCCGCCGACCCGCACCACCGCGCCGACGGCCGCCGCGGCCCCGGCGGGCGGGCCGGTGCGGCGGACCGGCGGCGCTTCCGCGGCGCCGCCCACAGTGCCGACCCCGGGCAGCTGCTCACCGCCGTCCTCGCCGCCCTCGACCAGGCCGCGGCCGCCCGGGCCGTCCACCCGGCCGACACCCTCGCCAAGCTGGTCGTGGTCGCCGAGACCTCCGCCCGGCTGCTCGACGCGGTCGGCTGGTGGGTCTCCTACGTCCCGCCCGGCTCCCAGCTGATGCGCACCTCCCAGCACGCCGTCTACCGGATGACCAGCGGACCCAGCAGCACCCGCGCCGAGACCCAGCGCGCCCAGATCGAGGCCCCGGACGCCGTCTTCGACCTCCGCCACTACCCGATGACCCGCCGCGCCGTCCGGGGCGGCGCCTTCGCGCTCCGCGCGGGCGCGGCGGGGAACGACCCGGCGGAGGAGGCCATGCTGGCCGTCTCCGGTTACCGGGGGATGGTCGCGGCCGGTGGGCAGAATGCGGCCGGGGGCTGGCTGGTGGAGCTCTTCGCCGACGATGCGACGCTGCCGTTGGGGCAGGTCGCGTGCGCGATGCGGGCGGTGGTGGCGGTGGCGTTGGCGGGGGCGGCTTCGCCGCCGGCGATGTGAGGGGCCGGGGGATGGTCGCGGCCGGTGGGCGGAACGCGGCCGGGGGCCGGCTGGTGGAGCTCCTCGCCGACGATGCGACGCTGCCGCTGAGTCGATCGGCGACTCGCCCGTGCCGTCGGGCGTGATCCGCGTGGGCCGGCTGCCCCTTGACGGCCGGGCGCTGCCTGCCGGCGCCCCGTCCGGCGGCGGGTCGGCGCCGCTTTGTGCCGGTTCGGTGACCGGGGTGTCGCGGGTGGGTCGCGGTTGGGGGTGAGGGCTGCCGCGGGTGGGTCGGGCGGTGGGATGGTGGCGGGGGTGGACCGGGGAGTGGGGGTCGGCGGTGGGCGGACGGCTGGTGGGCGCGGCGGTGACCGGGGTGCTGGTGCTCGGCGGCGGGGTGGCGACGGCCGCCCCGGCGTCGGCGGTGTCGGTGGCCGTACCGGCGGCCCCGGCGGCCCCGGCGGCCCCGGCGGGCCTGGCGGGACAGACGGGCCCGACGCCGATCCGGGCCACACCCGTACGGACGGCCCCTGAGCGGGCGCCGCAGCTGGGGGTGGGCCTGCGGGCGCACCGGATCACGGACCATGCCGCGTCGCGGCGCACCCGGAAGGTCCGCCGCAGCGTCGTCGGGCGGGCGCTGGACGCGGTGTTCGGCTGGTTCGCCGTCGCGGCGCTGGTGGTCCTGCTGATCGTCGTGCTGCTGGTGTACGCGGTCAGACGTCGGAACGGCCGTTAGCCGCAGGAGGGTTGAGGGCCCGTAGGGCGGCGTCGACCAGGCGGTCGGCGTGCTCGTGGGTGAGCGGGCCGAGCCGGTACTGCCAGCGGTAGTAGAGCGGGCCGTAGACCAGTTCGACGGCCAGGTCGAGGTCGGCGTCGGGGGCGAGCTGGCCGGCCTCGCGGGCGGTGCGGAGGCGGTCGCGGGTGATCTCCAGCAGCGGGTCCAGCAGGCGGGTGCGGTACTCGGTGTGCAGCGCGGGGTCGTTGAGGATCTCGGCGATGATGGCGCGGTAGGTGCGGTCGGCGCCCGGGTCGGTGAGCTCGTCGCTGGTGGGGCGCAGGACGGCCCGCAGGTCGGCGGCGAGGTCGCCGGTGTCGGGGAGCGCGAGCCCGCCCTCGTGCTCGTTGACGGCGAGGAAGGCGTCGAAGACGACGGCACCCTTCGAGGGCCACCACCGGTAGATGGTCTGCTTGCCGACGCCGGCCCGGGCGGCGATCGCCTCGATGGTCAGCTTGCTGTAGCCGACTTCGGCGACGAGTTCGGTGGCGGCGGCGAGGACGGCGGCGCGTGCCCGCTCACTGCGGCGGGCGGGGTCGGGGGCGGTTCTGGAAGCCATGGGAAAAATTCTATGGGCAACAACGAGACGAGACGTATTGTCTTCTCGACATCGCGAGACGGTACGTCTCGTCTCGATCGCTATCCCCGGAGGTGCCCGTGAACCGCCCCGCACACATCCTGATGGTCTCCGTTCCGGCCCATGGGCACGTCAACCCCAGCCTCGCCGTGATCACCGAGCTGGTCGCCCGGGGTCACCGGGTCAGCTACATCAACGACCCGTCCTTCCGCGAGATCGTCGAGTCCACCGGCGCGGCCTTCGTCCCGTACCCGACCAGGCTGCCGCTCGCCGACGACCCCGCCGGCTGGCCGGAGGACCCGGTGGCGATCCAGGACGTGTTCCTGGACGACACGCTGTCGATGTGGCCCGCCCTGCTGGAGGCCTTCGAGGGTGACCGCCCCGACCTGGTGCTCTACGACATCGCGGGCTTCGCCGGCCGGGCGCTCGGCGAACGGCTGGGCGTGCCGGTGGTGCAGCTGTCCTCCAGCTTCGTCGGCTGGGACGACATCGAGGGGGACATGGCCGCGGTCTTCGAGGCGATCCGCAACGGCCCCGGCGGCCCCGAGCACTACCGCCGGTTCGCCGACTGGCTGGCCGAGGCCGGCGCGGTGGAGCGCGACGTGGAGGCCTTCAAGAACCGCCCCGAGCGGTGCATCGCGCTCGTCCCGCGCGCGCTCCAGCCCCACGCGGACCGGGTCGACGAACGGCGCTTCAGCTTCGTCGGGCCCTGCTTCGGCGACCGCGCCCACCAGGGGCGGTGGGAGCGCCCGGCGGACGCCGAGAAGGTGCTGTTGGTCTCGCTGGGCTCGGCCTTCACCCACCGGCCCGCCTTCTACCGGGCCTGCGTGCGGGCCTTCGGCGACCTGCCGGGCTGGCACGTCGTGCTCCAGGTCGGCAAGCACACCGACCCGGCCGAGCTCGGCGAGGTGCCGGACAGCGTCGAGGTGCACCGGTGGGTGCCGCAGCTGTCGGTGCTCTCCCAGGCGGACGCCTTCGTCACCCACGCGGGCATGGGCGGCTCCAGCGAGGGTCTGTTCCACGCCGTGCCGATGATCGCGGTACCGCAGGCCGCCGACCAGTTCGCCAACGCGGACGCCCTGGTGGGTCTCGGCGTCGCGTGCCGGCTGGACACCGGGCAGGCCACTGCGGAGGCGCTGCGCGCCGCGTTGCTGGAGCTGGTCGGCGACCCGGCGGTGGCCGAACGGCTGGCGACGCTGTCCGCCGCCGGCCGAGCCGAGGGCGGCACTCGGAGGGCTGCGGACCTGATCGAGGCCGAGCTGAAGGGTTAGCTGAAGGGTTGGTGGAGGCCCCGGGGTGCGGCGCGGATCGGGGCGTCGGAGAATCCGGATGGTGGGCAGCTGTTGTCATATCTTCATTCACCTGCTGTGATTGTGTATATGGATATGCACAGTGCTGTGGCCCCCGACGCTCCGCTGGTCCAGGTCGGCAAGGCCGACGTCAGTGCGGAGGACGTGCTGGCCGTCGCCCGGGGCAATGCCCGGGTCGAGATCGGTCCTGACGCGATCGCCGAGATGGCGGCCGCCCGAGCGCGGATCGACGCCCTCGCGGCCGAGCCGCGCCCCGTCTACGGCGTGTCGACCGGCTTCGGCGCGCTCGCCGTCCGGCACATCAGCCCCGAGCTGCGCGCCCAGCTGCAGCGCTCGCTGGTGCGCTCGCACGCGGCCGGCATGGGCCCGGCGGTCGAGCGCGAGGTGGTCCGCGCGCTGATGTTCCTGCGGATGAAGACGCTGGCCTCCGGCCGTACCGGCGTACGGCCGCTGGTCGCGCAGACCATGGCCGCCCTGCTCAACGCGGGCATCACCCCGGTGGTCCGCGAGTTCGGCTCGCTCGGCTGCTCCGGCGACCTCGCGCCGCTGTCGCACTGTGCGCTGGTGCTGATGGGTGAGGGCACCGCCACCGGCCCGGACGGGCAGGAGAAGCCCGTCGCCGAGCTGCTCGCCGCCGCCGGCATCGAGCCGGTCGAGCTGCTGGAGAAGGAGGGCCTGGCCCTCATCAACGGCACCGACGGCATGCTCGGCATGCTGGTGATGGCCATCGCCGACCTCAGCCGCCTGTTCACCACCGCCGACATCACCGCCGCGATGAGCCTGGAGGCGCTGCTCGGCACCGACAAGGTGCTCGCCCCCGAGCTGCACGCCCCGATCCGCCCGCACCCCGGCCAGGCACTCAGCGCCGCCAACATGCTGGCCGTGCTCAAGGGCTCCGGCCTCACCGGCCACCACCAGGACGACGCGCCGCGGGTCCAGGACGCCTACTCGATCCGCTGCGCCCCGCAGGTGGCCGGGGCCGGCCGGGACACCCTGGCGCACGCCCAGCTGGTCGCCTCGCGCGAGCTGGCCGCCTCGGTGGACAACCCGGTGGTGCTGCCGGACGGCCGGGTGGAGTCCAACGGCAACTTCCACGGCGCGCCGGTCGCCTACGTGCTGGACTTCCTCGCCATCGCGGCCGCCGACCTCGGCTCGATCTCCGAGCGCCGTACCGACCGGCTGCTCGACAAGGCCCGCTCGCACGGCCTGCCGGCCTTCCTGGCCGACGACCCGGGCGTGGACTCCGGCCTGATGATCGCCCAGTACACCCAGGCGGCGCTGGTCAGCGAGAACAAGCGGCTCGCCGTCCCGGCCTCGGTCGACTCGATCCCGTCCTCCGCGATGCAGGAGGACCACGTGTCGATGGGCTGGTCGGCGGCCCGCAAGCTGCGCCAGGCGGTGGAGAACCTCGGCCGGATCCTGGCCGTCGAACTGACCGCCGCGGCCCGCGCGCTGGAGATCCGCCAGCAGGCCGACGCGGCCGGCCGACCGGCCCCGGCCACCGCGGCCGCGCTGGCCGCCGCCCGCGAGGCGGGGGTCGGCGGCGCCGGCCGGGACCGCTTCCTCTCGCCGGACCTGGAGGCCGCCGCGGCGTTCGTCGCCTCCGGCGACCTGCTGCGCGCGGTGGAGCGGGTCACCGGGCCGCTGGCCTGAGACGGACGCGTTGCGGGGCGGCTGGGGCTCAGTCCCAGTCGCCCCGCGGCCGGCGGCTGGCGCGGTCGCGGCGGTTGCCCAGCGCGGCGGCGAAGTTGACCCCGACGATGCCGGCCCAGCAGGCCAGCAGGCCGGCGAAGCCACCGCCACTGGGGTTGCTGGCGATCGCGGTCAGCGGGATGCCGAGGGCCAGCGAGACCACCGCCAGGCGGTTGCCGGACCGACCGGGGGCCCAGCCGCGGCGGTCCCGGCCGCGGTCGCGGTCCCGGTCCCGGTAGGAGGGCGCGTAGTCGTCCATCCGCTCGGAGACCGAGCGCTCGACCCGGGCGTCCAGGCGGGCGTCGAGGCGCTTCATGAAGGAGTCGACGAGTTCCTCCTCGTACTCCTTGCCGAGTTCCTTGCGGGCCTGCAGGGTGGCGTCGAGGTCGCGCCGCAGGTCGTCCTGGCGAGTGTCCATGCCCATAGCCTGGGGCCGCCGCAGAACCCGGTCCATCCGTTCGCGGGGGGAATCCGGGCGGGCTCAGGGAGAAATCAGGGTTACCCCGAGCCGCGTCGGTCCGGGCGGGCCCGCTGTCCGAACTCCGGGACGTCTCAAGGGTCGTTCCGTCGTACGAGACGACTTTGCCAGGCGCGCCGCGCTGCTGCACAGTCGTCGTTCGAACCGCTCGCATCCGGAGGTACCGCAGATGACCGCCACCGACGAGGCCGGCACCGTCGGCGCCTCCGCCCGGCTGCTGCAGCTGTTCGAAGGGCACCGGCTGACGCCCACCCAGCGGCGGATCGCGCACTCGCTGGTCCGGCACGCCACCGAGGCGCCGTTCCTGTCCAGCGTCGAGGTGGCCGAGCTCGCCGGGGTCAGCCAGCCCTCCGTCACCCGCTTCGCGGTCGCGCTCGGGTACGACGGCTACCCGGCACTGCGCAGGCAGCTGCGCGAACTCGGCGCGGGCGAGCCGGCCGCGCCGGAGACCCCGGCCGACGCGGTGCGCAACGAGCACCAACAGGCCGTGCTCGCCGAGATCGAGCACCTGCGCCACCTCGCCGAACTGCTCGCCGACCCCGAGCCGATCACCCGGGCCGCCCGGCTGCTCGCCGCCTCCCGCCCGCTGCCGGTGCTCGGCCTGCGGGCCGCCTCCGCGCAGGCACACGGCTTCGCGTACTTCGCGTCCAAGGTGCACCCGGACATCCGGCTGCTGGACGAGGGCGGCAGCATGCTCGCCGACCGGCTGGAACAGGCTGCCGCGGCGGGTGCCACCGCGCTGCTCTGCTTCGCGTTGCCGCGCTACCCGCGGGAGTTGATGGACGCGCTGGTGGTGGCCCGGGAGTGCGGGCTGACCGTGCTCACCGTGGCCGACAGCGCCTTCTCGCCGGTCGCCAAGCTCTCCGACCTGATGCTGCCGGCGGCCGTCGGCACCGGGCTGGTCTTCGACACCGCCTGCGCGCCGATGATGCTCGGTCGGGTGCTGCTGCAGACCATGTGCGACGAACTTCCGGGCGCCGAGGCCCGGTTGGAGGCGATCGAGCAGTCGGCGGCGGCCCGGGGGCTCTTCTTGGAATAGACGCGGCCTGGAATAGCCGCAGCCTGGAACGGCGGCCGGGGAGTACTCGGCACGAACCCGGGCATCCCCTACTGCAGGGGGTGCCGCCCATGCGCGTGATCCACGAGATGAAGTTCGTCGCCCGCCTGGCCTCGGGTGCTGACGAATGGTCCTGCCCCGCCTGCGGACGCCGCGTCACCCTGCGGCGCCTGCCCGATCCAGAACTGACCGTCCTCGACCCGGGCGACGAGTCCGCCGTGCACGTCGGCGTCATCGAACCCGACGCCCGTGCCGCCGCGGCCGCCGAGAGGTACGGCCTCGGGCCCGTCCAGAACATCCCCCGCCCGCCGTCCCCGCCCGCCCCCGACGCCGCCGACCGCCGCTGGCTGGCCGAGATCGGCATCGACTGGGACGGCGGTGACGCTGCGGCGTGAGTCAGCGGTGGGGGGCGTACAGCGGTAGACCGGAGGTGTCCAGCTCGGCGGGCAGCGGCGAGGGCAGCGGGACGGCCTCGCCGTACTTGCCGTGCAGGACGCCTTGGTACTCGCCGTCGCGGGGGTGGGTGTGGAGCGTCCAGGCGCCCTTTCGGGGGTCGACCGCGAGGAGGACCGGCACGCCTGCGATCGCGTACCAGTTGGTCTTGGCTGCAATGAGGCTGACTCGCTCAGAGGTGGAGATGACCTCCACGGCGAGCTCGACATCGTGCGGGTCGGCCAGCCAGTTGTCGTCGTCCTCCCAGTCGGACGGCAGGACGACCAGATCTGGCGTCGCGTAGTCCTCCGCGTTGTCCGGCATGTTGATCGACGAGACCTCATAGGCGCCGAGATCGGCCGGGAGTTTGGCGTCGAGCTGGCGCGACAGGCGCTTGACGGTCCCCGCGTGCTTGCCGCGAGGGGTCGGGGACATCACCAGGGTTCCTCCGATGATCTGGACGCGAAGTCCCGTGCTCTGCTCGATCTCCTCCGCCACATCCCGGAGTCTGCCGGGCCGTGCGCCGATGGCCGTCATCGTGTCCTCCGCTCCCTGGTGCTGGGCCGAGTGGCTGGTGTTCGCCGGGTTCAGGCTAGCGCGCCAAGTCGGCCGGTGCCGTGGCTGATCGGATGGTTCCAGGGTCTGGTCGAAAGCCGACTGTTTAGATATATTCAGCCAGACCGAGCTTGAATGAATCCATCCGCAAGGAGGCCGGGACATGGTGCAGCAGACGAGCGGACCGCGAGAGGTGCGTGCGGCGCGCGGGACGGGACTCACGACGCAGGGGTGGCAGCAGGAGGCCGCCCTGCGGATGCTGATGAACAACCTCGACCCCGAGGTGGCCGAGCACCCGTCGAAGCTGGTGGTCTACGGCGGCACCGGCAAGGCCGCCCGTGACTGGCGCTCCTTCGACGCCATGGTGAAGACGCTGCAGGGGCTGAAGCAGGACGAGACCATGCTGGTCCAGTCCGGCCGGCCGGTCGGCGTGATGCAGACCCACGAGTGGGCGCCGCGCGTGCTGATCGCCAACTCCAACCTGGTCGGCGACTGGGCCAACTGGGAGGAGTTCCGCCGCCTGGAGAGCCTCGGGCTCACCATGTACGGCCAGATGACCGCCGGCTCCTGGATCTACATCGGCACCCAGGGCATCCTCCAGGGCACCTACGAGACCTTCGCCGCCGTCGCCAACAAGCGCTTCAACGGCACGCTGGAGGGCACCATCACCCTCACCGCCGGCCTCGGCGGCATGGGTGGCGCCCAGCCGCTGGCCGTCACCATGAACGGCGGCGTGGCGATCTGCATCGACTGCGACCCGTCCCGCATCTCCCGCCGGATCGAGCACCGCTACCTGGACGTCGAGGCCAAGGACCTCTCCCACGCCCTGGAGCTCGCCACCGCCGCCCGCGACAAGCGGCAGCCGCTCTCCATCGGCGTGCTGGGCAACGCCGCCGAGCTGGTCCCGCAGCTGCTCGCGATGGACGCGCCGATCGACATCGTCACCGACCAGACCAGCGCCCACGACCCGCTCAGCTACCTTCCGGTCGGCATTGCTTTTGAAGACATGGCGGACATGGCCTTGTCCAAGCCCGCCGAGTTCACCCAGCGCTCGCGCGAGTCGATGGCCAGGCACGTCGAGGCGATGGTCGGCTTCCTGGACCGCGGCGCCGAGGTCTTCGACTACGGCAACTCGATCCGCGGCGAGGCCCAGCTGGCCGGCTACGACCGCGCCTTCGCCTTCCCCGGCTTCGTCCCGGCGTACATCCGCCCGCTGTTCTGCGAGGGCAAGGGCCCGTTCCGCTGGGCGGCGCTGTCCGGCGACCCGCAGGACATCCACAAGACCGACAAGGCCGTCCTCGACCTCTTCCCGGAGAACGAGTCGCTGGCCCGCTGGATCAAGATGGCCCAGGAGAAGGTGCACTTCCAGGGCCTGCCCGCGCGCATCTGCTGGCTCGGCTACGGCGAGCGCGACAAGGCCGGCGAGCGCTTCAACGACATGGTCGCCTCCGGTGAGCTGTCCGCCCCGATCGTGATCGGCCGCGACCACCTGGACTGCGGCTCGGTGGCCTCCCCGTACCGGGAGACCGAGGCGATGCTGGACGGCTCGGACGCGATCGCCGACTGGCCGCTGCTCAACGCCATGGTCAACGTGGCCTCCGGCGCCTCCTGGGTGTCCATCCACCACGGCGGCGGCGTCGGCATCGGCCGCTCGATCCACGCCGGCCAGGTCACCGTCGCCGACGGCACCGCGCTGGCCGGGGAGAAGATCCGCCGGGTGCTCACCAACGACCCGGGCATGGGCGTCATCCGGCACGTGGACGCCGGCTACGACCGGGCCACCGAGGTCGCCGCCGAGCGCGGGGTCCGCGTCCCGATGGGCGAGCTGTGACGGTTTCTTCGTTCGAGGAGATGTGGGCGGAGCTGCTCCCCGTGGGCCGCTCCGCCTCCTCCGGCGGCTACCGCCGTTTCGCCTGGAACTCCGCCGACGCCGAGTGCCGCGCCTGGTTCGAGCAGCAGGCCCGCAGCCGCGGCCTGACGTACGAGCTGGACCGCAACGGCAACCAGTGGGCCTGGCTGGGCGACCCGACCGCGCACGGGGCGGTCGTCACCGGCTCGCACCTGGACTCCGTCCCGGACGGCGGCGCCTTCGACGGGCCGCTCGGGGTGGTCTCCTCCTTCGCCGCGCTGGACGAACTCCGCGCCAGGGGAGCCGAGTTCACCCAGCCGCTGGCGATCGTCAACTTCGGTGACGAGGAGGGCGCCCGGTTCGGCGTGGCCTGCATCGGCTCCCGGCTGAGCGCCGGGGTGCTCTCCCGCGAGGACGCGTACGAGCTGCGCGACGCCGACGGCCTGCGGCTGCCCGACGCGATGGAGAAGGCCGGCTACGACCCGACCGCGATCGGCGCGGACGACGAGCGGCTGGCCCGGATCGGCGCCTTCGTCGAACTCCACGTCGAGCAGGGCCGCTACCTCACCGAGGGGCAGCCGGTCGGCGTGGCCAGCGCGATCTGGCCGCACGGCCGGTGGCGGTTCGACTTCCACGGCGAGGCCAACCACGCCGGCACCACCCGGATCGAGGACCGCCGCGACCCGATGCTGACCTTCGCCAACACCGTGCTCGCCGCCCGCAAGAAGGCGAAGCTCGCGGGTGCGCTGGCCACCTTCGGCAAGGTCGCGGTCGAGCCCAACGGCACCAACGCGATCGCCTCGCTGGTGCGCGGCTGGCTGGACTCCCGGGCCGCCGACGAGGCCACCCTCACCGAGCTGGTCGCCGAGATCGAGCGGGCAGCCGCCGAGCGCGGCGGGCGCGACGGCGTCCGGGTCGAGCTGACCCGCGAGTCCTACACCCCGGTGGTGGACTTCGACGGCCCGCTGCGCGACCGGCTCGCCAAGCTGCTGGACGCCCCGGTGCTGCCCACCGGCGCGGGACACGACGCCGGGATCCTGGCGTCCGCGATCCCGACCGCCATGCTGTTCGTGCGCAACCCCACCGGCGTCTCGCACTCCCCGGCCGAACGCGCCGAGGAGGCCGACTGCCTGTCTGGGGTCGCCGCCCTCGCCGACGTACTGGAGGACCTGGCGTGCCACTGACCGCATCGACCCCAGTGACCTACTGGGCGCAGCACGCCTGGCTGCCGCACGGCGACGGGCCGGTGGTCGGGCAGGACGTGCTGATCGCCACCGGCCCCGGCGGCCGGATCACCTCCGTGACCCCGGACAGCGGTCCCTGTCCGCCCGGCGCCGTCCGCCTCGACGGCCTGCTGGTGCCCGGCCAGGCCAACGCCCACTCGCACGCCTTCCACCGGGCGCTGCGCGGGCACGTCCAGGTCGGCTCCGGGACGTTCTGGACCTGGCGCGACACCATGTACCGGTTCGCCGGCGCGCTCGACCCGGACAGCTACCTGGAGCTGGCCACCGCCGTCTACGCCGAGATGGCGCTCGCCGGGATCACCGCCGTCGGCGAGTTCCACTACCTGCACCACGCCCCCGGCGGCGCCCGCTACACCGACCCGAACGCGATGGGCGAGGCGCTGATCGAGGCCGCCGCCCTGGCCGGCATCCGGATCACCCTGCTGGACACCTGCTACCTGTCCTCCGGCTTCGGCGCCGAACCGACGCACCCGCAGCTGCGGTTCAGCGACGGCGACGCCGAGGCCTGGGCGGTACGGGCGGACGCGCTCAAGCCCCGCGAGCACGCCCGGATCGGCGCCGCCATCCACTCGGTCCGGGCCGTCCCGGCCGAGCAGCTGAGCACCGTCGCGCACTGGGCGTCGATGCGCAAGGCCCCGCTGCACGTCCACCTGTCCGAGCAGACCGCCGAGAACGACGCCTGCCTCGCCGCGCACGGCGTCACCCCGACCCGGCTGCTCGCCGACCACGGCGCGCTCGGCCCGCGCACCTCGGCCGTGCACGCCACCCACCTCACCGACGAGGACGTCAGGCTCCTCACCGACTCCTCCACCACCGTCTGCATGTGCCCCACCACCGAACGGGACCTCGCGGACGGCATCGGCCCGGCCCGCCGACTGGCCTCGGCGGGCAGCCCGATCACCCTGGGCAGCGACAGCCACGCGGTGATCGACCCGTTCGAGGAGGCCCGCGCGCTGGAGCTGAACGAGCGGCTGCGGACGCAGACCCGCGGCCACTGGACAGCGAACTCGTTGCTGCGGGCCGGCAGCGAGGACGGGCACGCCTCGCTGGGCTGGCCCGAGGCCGGGCGGATCGAGGCCGGGGCGCTCGCCGACTTCACGGTGATCGCGCTGGACACCGTCCGTACGGCGGGCCCGCCGCCCCGGCTCGGCGCCGAGATCGCCGTCTTCGCGGCCTCGGCGGCGGACGTGCGGCACGTGGTGGTCGGCGGGCGGCACGTCGTCCGGGACGGCGTGCACCAGCTGGTGGCCGACGTGCCGGGGGCGCTGCGCGCCGCGATCGGCGCGCTCGGCCACTGATTGCTTCTTGTCCAACTCGTCCAACTCCCTTCGGAAGGCGTTGTCTTGAGCACCAGGACCACCTTGATCACGGGCATCGGCAGCCTGGTCACCAACGACCCCGGGCACGGCACCGGGCCGCTCGGCCTGCTGGCCGACGCGGCCGTGGTGGTCGACGGCGACACCGTCGCCTGGGTCGGCCCGGCGGCGCAGGCCCCGGCGGCGGACGAGCGCTTCGACGCCGAGGGCCGGGCGCTGCTGCCCGGCTTCGTCGACTCGCACGCCCACCTGGTGTTCGCGGGCGACCGCACCGCCGAGTTCAACGCCCGGATGTCCGGGCAGTCCTACTCGGCGGGCGGCATCCGCACCACGGTGGCGGCCACCCGGGCGGCGAGTGATGCCGAGCTGGACGCGAACGTGGCGGGGTTCGTCCGGGAGGCGCTGCGGCAGGGCACCACCACCATCGAGTGCAAGTCCGGTTACGGGCTGACGGTCGAGGACGAGGCCCGGGCGCTGCGGATCGCCGCCAAGCACACCCCGGAGACCACTTACCTGGGCGCCCACATCGTGGCCCCCGAGTACGCCGAGGACCCGGCCGGCTACGTCGACCTGGTCACCGGCGAGATGCTGGACGCCTGCGCGCCGCACGCCCGTTGGGTGGACGTGTTCTGCGAAAAGGGCGCCTTCGACGGCGACCAGGCGCGGGCCGTCCTGACGGCGGGCATCGAGCGCGGCCTCACGCCCCGGGTGCACGCCAACCAGCTCACGTACGGGCCCGGCGTGCAGCTCGCGGTGGAGCTGGGGGCCGCCTCGGCGGACCACTGCACCCATCTGACGGACGAGGACGTGGCGGCGCTGGCGGGGTCGGCGACGGTCGCGACCCTGCTGCCGGGGGCGGAGTTCTCCACCCGCGCCGAGTACCCGAGCGGACGGCGGCTGCTGGACGCGGGCGCGGTGGTGGCGCTCTCGACGGACTGCAACCCGGGCTCCAGCTTCACCAGTTCGATGGCGTTCTGCATCGCGGTGGCGGTGCGGGAGATGGGGATGACGCCGGACGAGGCGGTCTGGGCGGCCACGGCGGGCGGCGCGCACGCGCTGCGGCGCAGCGACGTGGGCACGATCGCGGTCGGCTCGCGGGCGGACCTGCTGCTGCTGGACGCGCCCTCGCACGTGCACCTGGCGTACCGGCCGGGCGTGCCGCTGACGGCGGCGGTCTGGCGGGCGGGCGTCCGGGAGGTCTGAGCCTCTCGGAGGACAGACGGCCCCCGCGCCCCCGGGGTGGCGGGCGCGGGGGCTCTTCACTGCCCCCGCTCAGGGGGTGGTGAGGTGGTCGAACTCGCCGGCCTTGGCGCCTCGAAGGAACGCATCGAACTTGAGGCGGGTGGTGCGGACGATGACATCACCCTCGTCGGACTCCCGGAGTTCAACGACCCCATCGGCAGCCCGGACCTCAACGCATGCGTTGCTGGAGCCGGAGTAACTGGACTTCTGCCATGCAGGGCTACTCATGATTGCCCTCTATCTCCTTCTTGATGGATCGGATGAAGTCCCGCGAGTCATCCTCGGAGAGGGCTACAGTCGCCAGTCGATCGAGGATCTCGCGGTAACTTGCAAGGTCGGAGGGTGCATCGAAGAGTGGACACCCGAAGCTGATGTCGATCTGCACTGTGTCCAACTCGGGCACCGGGCCGGCGATGTAGACGAAGTTCTCGCTGGGGCCGGGCAGCGATTCGATCTTAAACGGCACGACTCGAACTGAGATGCCAGGGCTCTCGGAATGGTCGATGAGGGCACCGAGTTGCTCGGCAAGGGCCTCTGGCCCGCTGAACTGCATCCGCAGTGCGGCTTCATGGATGAACGCCGTGTAGGGCGTAGCACCGTTGCGGACGATCTGTTGCCTTTGCAGGCGGAAGGCCAGGCGGAGGTCGACATCAGGTTGCGGCAGTGGCGGGATCGCACGGGCGAACACCGAAGCGGCGTAGGCCGGAGTCTGAAGCAGCCCGGGCAAGAAGGTGATCGAGTAGGTGGCGATTCGCTGGGCGTGTGCCTCGATCGCTGCGACATCGAGCAGGTCAGTGGTCAGCTTCGGGCTGTACTCCTCCCACCAACCGGTTTCTCGCTCCCTGGCCATGTCCGCGAGTGCCTCGATCAGGGGCGCGTTGACGCATATGCAGGCCTCCGCGATCTCGTGCAGACGCGCAACGCTGACGGCTGACTTCCCGATCTCCATCTGACTCACCAGGGCGGGAGTCACCCCGAGCAGACGGGCGAGCTGGCTGCCGCCGAAGCCGGCTTGCTCTCTCATCCTTCGCAGTTCGGCACCGAGCCGTCGCTGACGAAGGGTGGGGATCCGAAGGGCCATGGCGTCCTCTCTGCTGGTGCAGAGGCCAGTGTGCCGCGTCGGTCGCTGGCGGATCCATCCGGGCTCGGCAGCGCGCGTCCCCCGGGGGGGAACCTTCACCCGTTCGAATTTAATTAAAGAGCAGATGCCATATCGTCGTTCTCAGCTCAATCCGACGGATCGTCAGTAATGCCTGCACTCAGGGCAGTAGGCGCCTGCTGCCCGCGCACCGAAGAGCAACCACGCGTGGCCTGGCTCACGGCGACGACCGTCATCACCTCTCCCCACACCACAGCCTCACGGAGGTTCCCGTGTGCATCCGTAACACCCCCTCGCTCACCCTCTCCCGGCAGGCCCTGCGGGACGCCATGACCCGCAACGGCTGGGACGCCGAGACCATCTTCAACGCCGAACTCGCCCTGATGGAGCTCATCACCAACGCGTGGCGGCACGGCGACACCCCTGTGCCCGTCGTCTGGTTCTCCCTCCTCAACGGCACCCTGCGGGTCACCGTCTCCGACGAGAGCGACGCCCTGCCCCAGCCGCGAACGTCCTCCGACCTCGCCGAAACCGGCCGGGGCCTCCAGCTCGTGGAGGGCCTCACCCACCGCTGGGGCGTCGACCCGCAGAAGCGCGGCAAGACCACCTGGTACGAGCTGGACTCCCTCGCGTGACCCGCGACCCCGTCGCGCCGGACGACCCCCGGATGCGCGACTACACCGAGCCCCACATCACGGCGCTCCTCGGCGAGTTGCACCGGCGCGGCCTGCCGTACGGGCTCCTCTGGGGCTCCGCCTCGGCCGGCGAAACGACCCTCGACGGCCGCATCCTGATCGACTTCGGGAACGCGCCGGTCAGCACCCTCCTCAACCTCCTCCACCTGCTCCGCGACCTGGAGAAGGACCAGGCGTGGCACCGGTGAAGTTCTTCGTCGGCGCGATCCTCCTCGCCCTGCTCGCCCTCGCGATCGCCACCGTGGCCCTCGGCGTCGTCGCGACCCTCAAGATGCCCCACCCCGAGGAGCGCGACGAACAGCAGTGAACGCGCGAAGGCCCTCGCCCACCCCGGGCGAGGGCCTCACGGGGCGCCTGTATACATCCGGGGGCGGCGAACCGGCGCCCAGCCGGGGCCTCCAGGGAGATGGGGGCAAGGTTGATGATCTCCAAGCATATAATCTCCAGGCAGATAGATCGTCATCTGTCATCGGGGGAAGGAATATCCGTGAGTACCAAACTGCTCGCTGCGACCACGGCGGGGCTGCTCTCGCTCGCCCTGCTGACGGCCTGCGGCCCGTCCGACACCGAGCCCGGTTCAGCGGCCTCGTCCGCCGCGCCCGCCGCGCCCACGGCCACGGCCACCAACGCGCCGCCGGCCGCGTCGGCCGCAGCCACCAACGGCCCGGCCGGGGACCCGAGTTGCAACCCGGCCTCGCAGGGCGCTCACCGCCTGAAGCCGGTTGCGAACCACAAGGTCATCTACCCGGACAAGCAGAAGGACCACGCCACGCTGAAGGCCCAGGACGCCAAGTTCGTCTGCGATGCGACCGGTGGCCACTACGAGGGGACCGGCCCGGTCAAGAGCTACAACATCTCCAAGGACATCCAGGTCTACAACAGCGCCGGCCCCGGTGTGGAGGACGTCGACGCAGGCAAGGGCTACGACGGAACCGCCAACTCCTTCGACCTCCTGATGCTGCGGGTGTACGACTGCATGGGGGGCGCGAAGTTCTGCGCCAAGTACAACGCCTGGGAAATCGGCCAGGACGCCGACGGCAAGATCAACTACCTGAAGCAGATCAACCCCTGATCGCGGCCACCCGTGGCCCCTGGGCCCCGCCGCCCACCGGGCACTGATGCTCAATCGTGAGTGATCGGCCGCGGCGCGTGACGCCGGTCTCCGAGACTTGGTCTCGGAGACCGGCGTCGGTCGTTGCGGGGTGCGTCCCGTCGATGCGTGCATCTCCGGGCCCGCTCCCGCACCAGCCACTTCGCGGACGTCGCCCCGCCGAGCTGGGGACACCAGCTCGGCGGGGCGAAATGATCACGACTCCGAATCGACCAGTAGCGTCCGCCCAAGGGTGAGGGTCTCGTGGGCACCCCTCCATGCACCCCGAAGTCAACGGACAGTGGCCCGGGCGAGCGCCAGCGGGTCGAGGCCATCGCCTGCGAGCAGATGGCCTGCGCCGACCCGTTGTGCGCCCTGCTGGACGTCTCCATCGGCATCGGCCCAACTGGGAGGCCTCCGCGCACCGATGCGCCGGTTTGTCGACGGCGGGCCCTGACACGCAAAGTGTCCGCGCCCGTCAACGGCTACGAGTCGTGCCGTATGGATCCGCGACTACACGACCGATGGCTACCATCAGTGCATGGTGGATCACGAGACGGCATTCCGATCCCTCGACGGCACCGTGCTCTACGGGACGATCGGCATCCCAGCAGCGCCCACTGGGGCACTCGCAGTCCTCGCCCACGGCTCGGGCGTCACCCGTGAAGAAGGCGGATTCTTCACTCGCCTCGCTGCTCGGCTCGCCGAGGCCGGCATCGCCAGCCTGCGTTTCGATCTTCGCGCGCACGGGGAGAGCGCCGGCCGCGAAGCGGACCTCACCATCGCGTCCGTCGCCAACGACATTCGTGCTGCGGGCGACCATCTGCGAGCACACACGGGCGTCGCCGGGGCCGTCCATGTCATCGCGGCTTCCTTCTCCGGCGGCGCGGCGGCCCTGCACGCTGCCCACCGGCCCGACGACGTCAACCGCCTGGTGCTCCTGAACCCACGTTTGGACTACCGCGAGCGCTACGTCACCAGTCGCCCCGGCTGGAGCGACGACTACCTGTCCCCTGCCGCCGCGACGCTCCTCGACCGCCAGGGCTACACCGAGAAGTCGCCGTTCCAGTTGAACCGAGCGCTGCTGAACGAAGTCTTCTACCTCGACACCCCCACGATGCTCGCATCCGTCCACGCTCCCGTGCTGATGGTCCACGGCACCAAGGACACGTTCGTCCCTATCGAGTCCACGTACCGCCACCGTCCGATGTTCGGCGGTCCGACGGAACTCCTCGAACTCGAAGGCGCGCAGCACGGGTTCGCAGTCCATGACGACCCTGGTTATCTCGACCCGCAGTCGCAGGCGTGGCAGCGACAAGTGATCGACCGGGTGCGGGAGTTCCTGGCTGCCTAACCGGCGGTGAAAACCAGCAGCCGTTCTTGGAAGTCTCGGACCGCCGGTCGCCGGGACCAGCGACACAACGTATCGGCGGTGCGGCTCAGCTCGGCGAGGGCCTGGCCGAAGCGAGCGCCAGCGGCGAGACCAAGGGCCTGGAGGGCGACGGCGGCAGCCTCGTCGGGCTCACCGGCCTCGGCGAGAGTTCCGGCCAGTTGGGCGGTGAAGAAAGCGCGGTCGCGTGGGGCGAAGACGCCGTCGGCCAGGTGCCGCCGGAAGAGCACGACGGCGCGCTCGGATTGGCGGGCTTCGCGGTAGCAGATTGCGCTTTGCGCCATGAGCCGTTCGACGGTGTAGCTCTCGCCGAGCGGACCGGTGCAGCTGGGCGGCGCCTGGACCGGGTCAGCCTGGGCGAGGGCGGCGTGGGCGAGGTCGAGGACGCGGGTGACCTGGCCGCTGTCGGCGCCGGTCAAGGCGAGAGCCCGGGCTTCCTGCTGGTACGCCTCAGCCCGGGGCCTGGGCGGCAGTGTCCACGGGCCGCTGGTAGCGGCGCGGGCGAGGTCGAGCATCCGGGCGGCGTCGGAGCGGTCGGTGGCCTGGGCCTGCCTGAGCAGGACGTAGGCGTGCATCGCGCTGTCGCCGGTGAGCGTCGCCCATTCCTTCGCCTGCGCGTGCCAGTAGGCGATGGTGTGGGCGGGCGCTCCGGCATCGCGGTAGAGCCAGGCCACGAGCTCCGAGGCGCGGGCGCCGACGTTGAGGAGCTGGTGGCGTACGGCAGGGTCGGCTTCGCGGGCGCTGGAGTCGATCGCGGTGATCAGACCGAGCGCGGTCGGTAGGGCGGTGTGGGGGCCGACCAGACTGTCGGTGCGGGCGGTCTCGTCGAGGGCGGTCCGCAGGTGTGCTACGAGCTGGTCGTCGCTGTAGCGGCGCGCGTCGCGGCTTGCGGCAGTGAGGTGGTCCAGGGCAGCGAGGTCGGGACGGGAGATGCGGCGGCGAGCACGCCCGCGAGGAAGGTGCGGCGAAGCACGTTCGTCTCCACGTCCTGACTCTGCTCGGTAGAGATTGCTCGCCGGCCTGCCGGGCGAGGGGGGCGGACGAACCCGAGGCCTTCCAGCGGCATGCCGAACATTGCGTCCAGGACTCGCCGAGCGTCCCGGTTGGGCCAGGCGGGCTGTCCTGATTCCCAGCGTCTGACCTGACGCACAGAGATTCTGGCCTTCTCGCCGAGCGACTCTGCCTTGGCGTCGTACGCATCCGCGAAGTCCTGCTGCGTGTGCCATCCCCGTTCGACGCGCGCTGCAACGAAGCGCAAATTCCCTTGTGCTGGTTCGGACATGGGCGCTCCCACGGCATCCACGGTAGTTACTTTCCCCGGCCGGGGATGAGAGGCCATAACCACTCACCGATGTGTCCGGTGAAGTGTCCTGCGGTGCGACCTCGTCACCCAATGTTGCCAGGGGTTGACTGAATGTGCGCCGCCTGAGAGGTGACCAGGTCCGGTAGCCGCCGATAGTCCAGCTGGTCTCCATCGGCGAACCCCCCTGGCGGCGCGCGGCACCAGGTTCACGTAGCCGATGTGGGTCACCGACCCCCACAAGTTCCTCCTCGTTCGGGGAGGTCGCTCCATCCATCCAGTGAAGGGAGATCGCAAATGTCCGTGATCACCAGTGACACCGAGAGCACCGAGGTGACCGAGGTCGTGACGCTCGACGCGAGCGCCGCGGACGCCATCCGGGACAACGTCCGGGCGTTCCTGGGCGAGGACAACACCTCGATGATGGGCGGCTGGACCAACTGACGGGCCGGCCTGAGCGCCTGAAGTAGTCGCGGGGGGGGGGGGGGGGGGGGCGGGGGGGGGGGGGGGGGGGGGGGGGGGGGGGAGAACAGAAAAGCAAAAGAACAAAAGGCCGACCGCCACCCCCCCCCCCACCGAC